>CAZRFC010000047.1:0-16079 GCA_964598975.1 uncultured Mycobacterium sp.
ACTCTCCAAACAAAAACACCCTCCCTTTAAAAAAGGGAGCCAAAAGGCAACGGGCAATTTTCGAATCAGAACAAGCCTGACCAAGCAACCAGAAAACATCTGGCAAAAAACGTCACACCCCAACACGGGGGCGCCAGAGTGCGACAAAAACAAAAAACAACAAACAAAAACCACCAAACACACTATTGAGTTCTCAAACAACACACCCGGCGTCTCCGCCCACGCGAGGAAACCCGCGGCTAATGCCGCGTGATCTTCGTGCGGACAAGGTAACGCTCCGAAGTCCGGAGACATTCCCAGGAGATGCCGCCGCGCTCTGCGGACGAACCGCGTCGCAACGACTTCACAAAGTTACGTCAGGGCTTCACTCGAGTCAAATCCCCTGCGCACCTTGCGCGTTTGACCTTCGTCACACTGCATTAACCCGCAGTACACCGGCGATATTCCGCTTGCCGCGGCGCAACACGAGCCAGCGTCCGTGCAGGAACTGCGACGCGTCCGCGACCCACTCCTCGGTCTCGACCCGCACGTTGTTGACCGACACTCCGCCCTCGGCGATGGTTCGGCGGGCCGCCCCCTTGCTCGCCGACAGTCCGGTGGCGACCAGCAGATCGACGATCGTGTCCGGGCCGCCGGGATGCAGTTCGGCGACCGCCGTCTCCCGCAGCGCGGCGGACAGCGTCGCTTCGTCGAGCCGGTCGAGCTCGCCGCGACCGAAGAGGGCTTGGGAGGCGTGCTCGACCGCCGCGGTCGCGGCCTCGCCGTGCACCAGCGTGGTCAGCTCGCGGGCCAACCGGCGCTGCGCCGCCCGCTCGTGGGGACGCGCCGCGGTGGCTTCCTCCAATTCGGCAAGCTCCCCGGCCGACAGGAAGGTGAACCACCTCAGGTACCTGATGACGTCGGCGTCTGCGGTGTTCACGAAGTACTGGTACCAGGCGTATGGGCTGGTCATCTCCGGGTCGAGCCACAGACTCCCGCCGCCGGTGGACTTACCGAACTTGGTGCCGTCAGCCGAAGTCACCAGGGGAACGGTGAGGGCGTGAACGGTCGCACCGAGTCGCTGCCGGACCAGACGGACGCCGGCGATGAAGTTGCCCCACTGATCGGACCCGCCGATCTGCAGCGCACATCCATACCGTTGGTGCAGTTCCACATAGTCATTGGCCTGCAGCAGCATGTAACTGAACTCGGTGTAGGAGATACCCTCCCCGTCGAGTCGACGCCTGATGGTGTCGCGGTCGAGCATGACGTTGACCGAGAAATGCTTGCCGACGTCCCGCAGGAACTCGATGGCCCCCATCGGTTGGGTCCAGGTCAGGTTGTTCTCCACGACCGCACCGTTGGGTCCGGAGTCGAACTCCACGAACCGCTCCAGTTGGCCGCGGATGCGCTCAGCCCACTGCGCCACGATGTCATCGGCATTGAGCGTGCGTTCGCCCGAATCGCGGGGATCACCGATCAGACCGGTTGCACCGCCGGCCAGCACGATGGGTCGATGGCCCGCACGCTGGAACCGCTGCAAGGTCAGCAGGGGCACCAGGTTGCCGGCGTGCAGGCTGGGCGCGGTCGGGTCGAATCCGCAATACACCGTCATCGGTGGCTGCGCGGCCGCCGCTGCGAGCGCGTCGATGTCGGTGGACTGTGCGATGAGCTCACGCCAGCCCAGTTCCTCGAGGATCGTCCCGCCCAGTCCGTCCGGGTTCGTCGTGGTCACCGGGTGATCTTCCCGCATGGACCCCGAATCAGTAGCCGCCACCCGGCCGTGGCGCGCGCGGACTGCGTCGATAGGCGGAAACCTCAGGCCTCCCCGGAATCCAGAATCGCCAGGCCCGGTCCGCGTCCCGGCTTACGCCGACACGAGGCCCGGCCTCGGCGACGCCGGGTTCGCCGAGCCGGACAGTGACCGGGGAGCGGGCATCGAAGAGATCGAGCCCGTTGTCGTCCATCCCGATCGCCAGCGCCGAGCACAGATTTCCCGGGCCGCGGGCCAGGGCCGGGAGGCCGACGGCGGCTCCGCGTCGCGACTGAGCGGTTTCCAGACCGGACTCGATCGCCGCGGCACGCAGCAGAACTGCACCGGCCGTGCCGTCCGGTCCGCAGGAAACGTTGGCACACACGTGGATTCCGTGGCTGCGGTAGGTGTAGAGCCGGCCGGCCGGACCGAACATGACGGCATTGCGGGCGCTCGGGCCGCGGTAGGAGTGCGAGGCGGCGTCAGGCCAGGGCTCGCCGGGCGGTCCGCCGTAGGCCTCGACCTCCACGATGAGAGCGCTGACTCCTCGGGAGGCTATGACCGCGCCGAGTAGCTGGCGTGCCGCGGTCACCGGATCGCCGAGAAGCGGGCTGTCGCTCATGGCCGGAGGCCGACGTCGCCGATGAGGCAATCGGCGGCGGCCAGCCCGGACAGCGCCACCATCGGCAGTCCACCGCCCGGGTGGGCGCTGCCGGAGGCCAGGTAGAGCCCGGGCAGGCCGGCAACCCGGTTGGGTGGGCGCTTGAAGGCGGCGAAGCGGTCATTGCTGGCCGCGCCGTAGATGGCCCCTCGGCTGCCGGGAAACGCGGCGGCCAGATCGGTGGGGGTGCGACGCCAGACCATTGCATCGCCGTCGGCCCACAATCCCGCCATCCGGATCCGCTGCTCGACTGCCGACTCCAATTCGGCCCAGGCTCGCGGATCACGGAACCCGGTGACCGGCTCCGCCGGGGCGTTGGCCATGACGAAGACCTGCTCAGCGTCCGCCCAGCCGGGTAAACCGTGGCAGCGTTCCTGGGCGCAGAGGTAGACCGTCGGCGCGGCCGGCGGGCGGTCCCGGTCGAAGATGTCGGAAAACTCCGCGTCGTAGTCCGCCGGGAAGAGCACCTCGTGGGGTAGCCGGTCGGGTCGGCGGGCAGCCCGCACCGCCCCGGTCCAGCCCGACATCGACGGTGCGGCCGCAGCGGGCAGGTAGCGGGACGCATCCGGTAGACCACCCAACCGCAGCATCCCCACATCGGCATTGACCACGATCGCGCGGGCGTGCCGCACCTCGCCACCGGCCATTGCCACACCGGTCGCCCTGCGGCCGGCAACGAGTAGCCGATCCACCGTGGCGTCGCATTCGATCACGCCGCCGCGGGCCTCGATGGCATCGGCGAGTGCCTGCACCAGCGCGCCGATACCGCCCTGCACACCGTAGCCTCCCAACGAAAGCTCAACGTGAGCAATGCAATTCAGCGTCGCGGGGGCGCTGCGCGGATCGCTGCCGTTATAGGTCGCGTAGCGGCGCAACAGCATTCGCAGATGCGGCTCCCGGACGTGCCGGTCGATACCCGCGGCCATGCTGCGCAGCGGGTCGACGGACAGCAGCGCTCGTGGATGGCGTACCGCCAGACCCGCCATCGCAGCCCAGGTCGGGGCCGGCCCGAGAACAAAATGCGGTGCTGCGGCCTCCCATATCCGGCGGCTGTAACTCAGGAAGGCCGCCAGTTCGGCCTCCGCGGTGCGGCCGAGCGCTGAACGGACCCGGGCCAGGGTGTCGTCGGCATCATGGGCCACCTCGACCACACACCCGTCGGCATAGCGGTAGCGGAAACCCGGGTCGAGGCGACGTAGAGCGACCAGGTCCTCGAGTCGCAAACCCGCCCTGGCGAACAGCCCCGCGAACACCTCGGGCAAGGTCAGCACGCTCGGCCCGGTTTCGATCCGCACGCCGTCGACATCGACGAACCCGGCCTTTCCGCCCGGCCGGGGTCCGGCCTCGAGGACCCGCACCGGTAGTCCGCGGGCGGCCAGGGCCAACGCGGCGGCAAGACCGCCGATCCCGGCGCCGACGACGAGCACCCCAGGGCGATTCTCAGCGGCCATCGGACCGCCGGCGGTCCAAGACCTGCAACATCCGCGCGCCGAGTCCGTTCTGCGCGTCCGAGCGAGGCGGCCGCACCAGCGGCACGAAGCCGGGCAGTGGGTCCTCCGGGTGGCGGCGGGCCCGGTGCCCGTCGGTGGCCGCCAAGACTGCCTCATCGATCACGGCGAGGCCGTCCAACAGGGCCCGTTCCACCGCAGGCAGCAGTGCTTCCCCCCCGGTCTCCCCAGCGAAAGTGGCGCCCGGCATCGGGGCCGAGAACCGGACGATCGCGGCGGGCCGGTCCCGTTCCAGGAATACGTAGTCGACGCTGACCGCGACGACGTCAATCGGGTTGCAGGCGTGCATGATTCGCAGCCCCGGTTTGAGATCGAGCGGCCGCAGATGAGCGGGCCGCTGTCGTCCCTGCGGGAAGATCCACACGCTACGCCCGGGGCGGTCCAGCAGCGCGGCAGTGGATTCCAGGCATTGCCGGCTGCTTTCAGGGCTGCTGCGATCCAGTGGGAGCGCCCCCACCCAGCCGAAGAAGGGCAGTTTGCGCAGGTTCTCGGCGTCCATGACCGCCCAGCCCACGCCGTCGAGCGCCTCGTCGAGAATCAGCAGCAGCATGACGTCCCACCAGGAAACGTGGTTGGCGGCGAAGATCAGCGGCCGACCGGCCAGCACCGCACGGGCCTCGTCGAGTCCGCTGACCCACAGTCCGTCCAGCCTGCGGGCCACCCGCCGACGGGCGTAGGCGCGGGCGAAGGTTAGGAACCGCGGTCTCCGCGCGTCCCCGGCCCGGGCCAACGTCTGCCGGTCGGCATCGTGGGGGTCTGGGTTCACGCCGCCTCCCGTTGGGCGCGGGCCGGATAGGAACGGCCCCGCCAACGAATGTCGCCGCGACGGCTCCAGCGGAAGCTCTCGAAGAGGACACCCATCATGGCCAGCACGGCGAGTGGGTGCAGCAGGACCGACAGGAGAGTGTGGCGGTAGCGCGCGGCCATGATCAGCCGGAGTGCGATGTTCGCGACCACACCTATCGCTGCAGCGGCGGCGACGCCCCAGGCCCCCAGCAGCAGTGCCACCGGCAGCGCGACGTAGGGGGCGACGAAGAAGACCAGGTGCAGTCCCAGCACGGCGATCAACGCCAGCGGGTGCCCACCGATGCCCTCGTAGAAGTTCTTCGAGAATCCTCGCCACAACGATTTCGGGTCGGAGTACATCCGGCAGTCGGCCATCTCGTGCCCGTCGGCGAAGACGACACGCCCCCCGCTGGCCTTTACTTCGCGGCACAAGGCCATGTCGTCGACCAGTGCGGCACGCACCCGCGCCCAGCCGCCGACCTCCTCTAGTGCCGAGCGACGCACCAGCAGGAGTTGCCCATTGGCAGCTAGCACCCGGGGATCGCGCGTGCGGTGAATCAGCGTCATCGGCAGCCAGGCGACGTAGGACAAATGCAGCAGCGGGATCATCATCTGCTCGACGAAGCCCCCGGTCCGCTGTCGGGGAACCGCGGTCACCAGCGCGGCGTCGAGTCCGCCCGGGACCTGGTCCGGAGCACCGAGCAGCGACAACAGGCGCAGCACCCCGTCCTCATGCAGGGTGACATCCGCGTCGATGTTGAGCAGCAGTTCACCGCGCGCGTGGGCCGTGAGACGGTGCAGGGCGTGCGGCTTACCGACCCACCCCGCAGGTAGCGCCTCTCCGTCGACCACCCGGAGCCTGGGCACCTCGGTTTGAAGCCGGGCCAGCACTTCGCCGGTGCCATCGGTGGAGCCGTCGTCGTAGACGATGATCTCGGTGATCGGGCCGCGTGCGCCGGCGACGGCGCGCACACAGCGCTCGATGTTGCCGACCTCGTCGCGGGCCGGGATCAGCACGCTCACCCCGCCGGGCGCGGCGATTCCGGCGGAGGGCAGGACCCGGCCGCGGGTCCAGAACATCGAGTTGAACAACACCAGGCCCAACGACACCAGCGCCGGCAGCGCCAGCAGCGCGGCCAGCGCCTGGACCCAGGGTCGGTCCAGGCTCATGCCCGCACGCTGCCGGGCCGGCCGAGCAATCGTCGCCAGCGGCCGTCACTGTCCCCGGAGAACAGCGGCAGCCATATCGAATTGGGGCCCTCGGCCCGGTGCACCCGCATCCGCACCAGCGGGCGCAGCAGGTCGGTGTCCACCCGGTCCGGAACCAGGTGCTCCCCGATGCCGCGGCCCTCGTCCCCGTCACAACGTCCGCGCAGCAGATAGCGCTGATAGAACGGTCCGTTGTCCAGCAGTGCGGTGATCTCCACCTCCACCGGCCGGCCGTCTGGATCGGGGAAGGAAATAGTGCTGGGCCAGCGCAGTCCCCACGGGCTACGGCGCATCCGACCCACCTCCAACCCGGCGTCCTCGCAGACCCGGGACGAGCCGTCGGCGGCGAGTTCGACGACGAGGTCGCGCGCCTCGGCGCCGGCCTCGGACGGAGCCAGCCGGTAGAAGATCAGGTCGCGTCCGGGCAGCGCGAGGCGGCCCCACCACCAACTCTGGATTCCCAGCCGGTGCAGCGGTTTGGCTGCGCTGTTGCGGTCGTGGTACCCGCGGCCCTCGACCCGCAATTCACCGTTGGGAGTGTTCAACTCGAGTCCGCCCTGGCTGGCGGCCAACATCGGTGTCCACAGGTGCGGATCGGGTCCGTGCTCCCGCCCGTCCTGCGTCGAAGCATCACGCCGCAGCGCGCCGGAGAGCCACAGCCGGCCGGTCACCCGACCGCCGGTGGGCAGATCGAGGTCGATATCGCCATGCAACGTCCGGGTCGTCGGCATGCCGTTCGCGCCGGGCTCGTCAACCCAGCGGAAGGCGCAGTCCCCCAACCGCCAGGATCGACCGTCAGCGCCCCAGAAGCACTGGTCCGCCGGCAATTCGGAGAGCAGGTAGAAGGTTTCGCGGCCCTCGCCGTAGACGACGACATTGACGCTGGGGCGGTCGACCGGGAGTTCCGGACGCCCAGCCCGGGCGGCGCCGGCGTAGCCGGGCAGGAATGGCAGTCCCCAGGACCAGATGACGGTGGCCCCGCGGCCATGGTCGTCCACCAGGTCCACATAGAACCAGCTGAAGCCGCCCGGGCAGTTCAGGACGGCCGGGTCCGGAGCGCGATCGGCGGAGCACAGCGCGAGCAGGAGGCCTCCCCAATTCGATCACTGTCCGGAAATAGCTGGTGGCCAACGGCCCCGGGACGTGGGGGCGGGCGAATGTCCCGGCTAGGCCGTCGTGCCGGGATCTAGGCTAGCGCCGCCCCCCGCGAGGGTTTTCAGCCGCCGGTGCTCATCGGGCCCGACATCTACTGCCTCGTCGACCAACAGCACCGGAATGCCGTCCTCGATGCGGTAGGCCTTGTGCAGCCGGGGGTTGTACAGCCTGCCGTCGACGAACAACAGCGGGCCCCGGTCTGCGGGGCACACCAGGACTTCCAGTAGCTTCGGATCCACGTGAATCGCTCTACGGCAGAGGCGGCGGGGGCGGCGCGGCCGGCGGCGTCGCCACGACACTGACGGGACTGCCCGGGCCGGGCGCCGAACCGGCTCCGGAGGCCATGCCGTTACCGCCCTGCGCCGAGGTCAGGATATCCATCTGCGCCTTGATCTTCTGCTGGTAAGCGATGGTGTCCTTGAGCGCGTCGATCAGCGGCAGCTGGTTGGGCCGGTACTTCATGGCTGCTTGGAGCTCGTCGAGGTAAGGCTTGGACGGCTTGTAGCCCATCGCCCGGAGCTTCAGCGAAACCCTCAGCAGGTTGGAGAGCTGACCACCACCGGCGCCGGTCGCGTACTCCTCAGCGAGCTGGTCGAGGACGTCTCCCCCGGTTGCCGCCGCGCCGGCACCCGCCGCGGCCGCAGCGGCCGCCCCGGCGGCCGCCCCACCCTCGGCGGCGACAGTCGGCTTGGGCGTCGTGGTGGTGATCGCGCTCGGCGTGGTCATCGGCTCAGGTGCAGGGGACGGTGCGGTGGAGGGATCAGCGTGGATGATACCGGCCGAGCCGAAGGCAATGCCGGCAGCCACCGCGACTCCGGCGGCACTGCGGCCTACGCCGCGGCACCGACCGCCGAGTTTCCCGGTCATCGCTCTCCTCTGCTCAAGCCTTCCAAGATTACAGATAGATCAGTCGGCTTCCTTGGCCAGCAGGCTGCGGGCCGCAGCCGTCAACCGCTTGTAACTGCCTGTATCGGGGTCCAGGTACCAGCTGTTACGGCCCGCCTTCGGCAGGCCGGCGGCACGCAGCGCAGAGACCACGGGGCGGTAGGACGCGCTCACCGCCAACTCGGGGACCACGTGGACGACGTCCGGCGGCAGACCCGCGGGCATGTTCGACACCGCCTCGCCGATATCGGCGGCCGTGACACTCATTCCCGGCCGCAGCGTCAACGCCGTCACCGCGCGGGTCCCGCCGGGTGTGTCGACTCCGTACGTGACCGCCAGGTCGACAGCGGGGATAGCACCGACCGCGTCGGTGATCGGCGCCGGGAAGACCACCCCGCGGGGGGTTCGCAGCAGGCCGGAACGGTTGCCCAACAGCCAGAAGTCGCCGTCACCGTCGCGGTAGAACACGTACTCGGTGGAGATCCAGACGTCACCGGCGGCGAACACACCGCGCTTGATCGAGGCGGTCGGGTCGATCGGCCCCCAAGGCTTGGCCAGCAGCACGCCGATCTCGTCCCGGCCGGCGACCCGCACGAAGCCGCGGTGGTCTTCCAGGATGAGGTCCGCATCGGGGTCGTAGGCGCCGAGTTCCACCTCGCCGCCGCCGGGCAGTGGCCGCCCCTCGCTTCCGACCTTGACGCCGGCGACGTTGGCCAGCACCGCCTGGCCGTCCGACGTCGCGAAGAACTCGACGATTCTGGCGGGGTCGAAGACCTCAAGGATGCGGTTCCACAGGCCGGTCGGCATACCGGAACCCATGAACAGCCGGATGGGGTTGTTACCGGCCATCGAGAAGTTGGGGTCATCGATGACCTCACGCAGCATCGACCAGGTGTAGGTGACCACCGTGACGCCGTACTGACGCACCTCATCGAGGAACCGTTCCGGATTGAGCCCGCGCGACAGCGCAATTCGCGACCCGGCCACCACCGATCCGCCGAGGCTCACCAGCAGACCGGCCTGGTTGTGCAGCGGGGTCAGGCAGTAGACGGTGTCGTTGCGGCTGAGCGCGGCCGCCGAGGCGGTGCCGAACGCCGACAACGCCCACCGGTAGTTGGTGATCTGCTTGGGAACCAGTTCCCCGCCGCCGACCGCGTTGAACACCACGAACGCGACGTCGCGCGCGTAGGACGGATTCGGCCGGTACCAGCCCGGCAGTTCCACCGCGTCGGGGTCGATCTTCTCCATATCGATCACGTCGCTGTCCTCGGGTAGGTCGAGGCTGCGGCTCTCGCCGCCACCGAGAACCAACACCTGAACGGGCAGCTTCGCGGCCGCTTCGAGATTGGCCGGATCGGTCATGACGTCGGTGATGCCACCGAGTCGGGTCGCCTGTTCGAGATCGGCGTCGGGCGGCATCAGAACGGCGACGGCGCCGAGTCTCGACAGCGCGGCGACCGCCACCAGCGCACTGGGCCGGGTGTCCATCAGGACGCCGACCCGGCTGCCCTGCCGCACACCGACGAGAATCAGGCCGCGGACCACGTTGTCGATCCGCCTGTTGACGCCCTCGTAGGTGTGCACCCGGCCGTCGAAGAGCAGGAACTCGCCGTTGGGCGCTTCCTCGGCCTGCTCGTCGATGATGCGGCCCAACGAGATCCGGGTGTGGTCGTTGATCTGGCCGAGGCGAACCAGCCGAGGCAGGGTGCGGATGGTCTCGACGGCCATGATGCGCACCGAGTTGTTGGCCGCGACGACCGCTTCAGCGGCTCCCTTGGCAACCGAAAGGGCAAGTTCGGACGCTTCCGCCATCCCCAGCATCAAGCGCGAGGTCATCGGCACACCCGAGGAGTCCGGCGGCTCGAACGGCGTGTCCTTCATCAGATCGATATTCGCCGGGCGGGGTTCGCGGCCGGACACCCACAGCACCCAGTCCGCGACCGTCGGCCAGGTGTTGGTAGCGGCCTTGGAGCCGACCACCAGGCCGAAGTGGCCGGCCCGAATCATCACTTCGTAGACGTCGGCGTTGGGGGCGGCCCGCTTGATGCCCCGTACCGCCGGGGGCTGGCCGATGTCGTCGACCTCGCCGACGAATGCCAGCACCGGGCAGGTGATGTCGGACAGCGTCACCAACTGGCCCTGAATGGCGAAGCCGCCGGTCATCATCCGGTTGTGGGTGACGAACTGCTTGAGCAACTCGGCCACCGCCGGACCGGACCAGGCGATCCAGCCCTCCCGGTCCAGGAATCGTCGCTGCTGCTCGCGAGGCAGCAGGGATTCCCGGTCATGCAGTTGCAGCAGAAATTCGATGCGAGACTTCGCCGTCTTCAGCGGGTCGAGCATCTGGAAGCCGGTGCGGGCGAGCCAGCTGGGGATGTCGATGTGGCTGAAGACGTGGTCGGCGAGGAAGTCGGCTACCCCGACCGCGAGGTTGGTGGGGAGGCCACCGGGCAGGCCTGCCAGGGTGTCGACCGGCGACCCGAAGGCCACCACGCTGGCGACGTCCTTGGACTTGCGATAGGCGGCGGTCTGGTAGCAGAACATGCCGCCCTGGGAGTAACCCGCGAGATGCACGCTCTGGCCGGTCACGTCCCGCACCGTGTCGATGGCCTGGCTGAGGGCGACGATGTGGTCGGTGAGGGTGCGCTGCATGCCGCCCTCGACCTCGTCCGGGGATCCGTAGTCGATCACCCAGGTGTCGAGGCCGGCCGCGTGCAGGATGCCGACGGCACCGTCCTCCCGGGTGACGTCCCACATGTTCGCCGACATCATCATCGGGTGGACCATGAGCACCGGCGGGCAGGCCTTGGCCTTGCCGGGCCGGTTGTCCGGCGGGAAGTAACGCCGGAGCTTGTACATGTTGGTGCTCTCGACGATCTGGAACGGCGAGGGCACCGCCCCGGTGTCCAGACCCCCGAAGCGGGCAACCTCAAAGCCGTTCTGCGCGGTCGCCACCAGGCGCTCGAGGGGTTTGGTGAGTGCCGACAAGCTCAGATCCACGTTTGCTCCCTGCTGAAGATCTCCGCTGCATGTCCTCCCCGACAGCCCGCTCATTCTGGCATACCACCGGTGCCGTTAACGAACTCGGCGGTGCCCGCAGCCTGCTTGTTTTCCCGGCCCGCCCCCGGACTAAGGTCGTGCGCGTGGCACACCTGCTGGGCGGCGAGGCGCTGGTCCTGAAGTATCCGACGCAGGTGGTGTTCGACGGCGTGACGGTCGGGGTGAACGACGGCGACCGGGTCGGGATCGTCGGCCGCAACGGCGACGGGAAGTCCAGCCTGCTGGGCCTGCTCACCGGGCGGATCGAACCCGACTCCGGGCGGGTGACCCGTCGCGGCGGTTTGCGGGTGACCGCCCTGGAACAGGCCGACATTCTCGATCCGGCCGATTCGGTGGGGGCGGCCCTGGTCGGTGACCGGCCCGAGCACGAGTGGGCGGGCGATGCCCGGGTGCGCGACGTGGTGGCCGGACTGGTCGCCGACCTGGACTGGAATGCAGCGGTCGGGACGCTGTCGGGTGGGCAACGCCGCCGCGTGCAGTTGGCGGCCCTGCTGATCGGCGACTGGGACGTGATCGGCCTCGACGAACCGACGAACCATCTCGATGTGGAGGGCATCACCTGGCTGGCGGCCCACTTGAAGGGACGCTGGCCGCGCAACTCCGGCGGGCTGCTGGTGGTGACACACGACCGGTGGTTCCTCGACGAGGTCGCCACCACCACCTGGGAGGTGCACTCCACCGACAAGGGGGGCGTTGTCGAGCCGTTCGACGGCGGTTACGCCGCCTATGTGCTTCAGCGCGTCGAACGTGACCGGATCGCCGCCGCCGTAGAGGCCAAGCGGCAGAACCTGATGCGCAAGGAACTGGCCTGGCTGCGCCGGGGCGCTCCGGCCCGCACGTCCAAGCCGAAGTTCCGGATCGAGGCGGCCAATCAGCTGATCGCCGACGTTCCGCCGATCCGCAATACCGTCGAACTGGCGAAATTGGCGACCGCCCGGCTGGGCAAGGACGTCATCGACCTGCTCGACGTATCGGTGGCTTTCGGCGGCAAACCCGTTCTGCGCGACGTGGAGTGGCGGATCGCTCCCGGCGAGCGCACCGGCATCGTCGGCGCCAACGGCGCCGGCAAGTCCACGCTGCTGGGTCTCATCGCCGGCACAGTCGACCCCGACAGTGGACGGGTCAAGCGTGGCAAGACGGTGCGGCTGGCGATGCTGGATCAGCAGGCCGGCATCCTGACCGAGATCGCCGACGATCTGGTGCGGGAGGTGGTCGCCCGGCTGCAGACCACCTATCAGGTCGACGGCAAGGATCTCACTCCGGCACAGCTATTGGAGCGCTTGGGCTTTCGCCGCGATCAGCTCTCGGCGCGGGTGGGCGACCTCTCCGGCGGGCAGCGCCGCCGACTCCAATTGATGCTGACCTTGCTGGCCGAACCCAATGTGCTGGTCCTCGACGAGCCGACCAATGACGTTGACATCGACATGCTTTCGGCCACCGAGGATCTGCTGGACTCCTGGCCCGGCACGCTGATCGTGGTGTCCCACGACCGCTATCTGCTCGAGCGGGTCACCGACCAGCAGTACGCGATCTTCGACGGGCACCTGCGCCACCTGCCCGGCGGGGTCGACGAATATCTGCGAATCACCGAGCATCGGCCTTCCGGACAGCCCGGTCAGGTCCGCCGTCCCGCGGCCGCCGAGCCCGAGAGCCTGTCGGGATCTGCGCTGCGCAACGCGCAGAAGGAGATTTCCGCGCTGGACCGGGCCATCACCAAGCTTGCCGACCGCATCAACGCCAAGCATGTCGCGCTGGCCGAGCACGATCAGTCCGACCACGTTGGAATCGGCCGTCTGACAGCCGAATTGCGCGCACTGGAAAACGAACTGAGCACCACCGAGAACCGCTGGCTGGAGCTTTCCGAACGGGTCGAATCAGCCGGCTGACGCCACCGGAACATCGTCGGGTATCGGATAGCGGCGGACCAACAGCAGGCCGCAGGACGCCACCACACCCGCGGTAAGAACGCTGGCGCTGACCACCGAGCGCTCGGCGATCACCCCGAAGACGAAGCTGCCAATCGCCATGGACCCCTGCGAAACCAGCGAGTACAACGACGTCATCAGTCCGCGCTGATCCTTTGGTGCGGCTACCTGAACCGCGTACTGGTAGCTGATGCTCAGCGCACTCCAGGAAAACCCGAAAAACACCAGGAATCCACCGTCCAAAAACATGCTGTCCCAACGGCTTATCCCGAGTACGGAGAGCGCGAAGACCACGACCGCGATGGCGGACAGGGAGTTCAGCCGGATCTGACGGCGCAGTATCGGCATCGCCGACACCCCGGCGGTGGCGCCGATTCCCAACAGGGTGAGCAAGCCGCCGTATCCGAGAAGGTCGGTCTGGATGTTGTCCTTGGCCTCCAATGGAAGCAACGCCAGGACCGCGGCACACGGCACCATCAAGAAGGCACAGCGAATCATCGGACCGTAAAGTTCCGGGGTTGTGCGCATCGTCGCCCACGCCTCCCGCAGTGCGCTGACTGCATCCGTCCGACCCGTGCGAGTCACCTCGGACCGCGGCAGTCGCAGCAGTGCGACGATCATCACCAGATGGGAGGCCGCACGAGCGGCGATGATGGTTCCGATGCCGGCCAGGCCGACAAGGTAGCCGCCGGTGACCGGCCCTGCGGTCTGGGCGAGCTTGTTGCCCAGGGAATTCAGCGACAAGGCGGCAACCAGCTTGTCCCGCGGGGCGATGTCGTGCAGGAAGGGCTTCCACGCCGCCTGCTGTACTGCCAGCCCGGCACCGACCAGGAACAGCAGCGACAGGATCCACCAAGGGGTCAGGTCCCAGTACCACGCGATGGCGGCCAGTAAACCGGTGGCCAGCAGCATCCACAGCTGAGATGCCAGCAGCAGCGGTCTGGAACCCCACGCGTCATTGGCCATCCCGGCCGGAATACTGAAGAAGAAGAACGGCAGGCTGACCATGGTCTGCACCATGGTGACCAGGACGGCGTTGTCGGTCAGCGACGTCATGGTCCATCCGCAGCCCAGCTGCAGCATCACCATGCCGAGGGTCAGGATGAAGTTGGCGCCCCACAGTTCCCGGAACCGGGCCTCGGCGAACAGCTCGTAGCCGGAGCCGAGTTTCTTCACCGGTGCAGGGTATGCCGCAAAGCCTCCGCAGTCTCGCGCACCTTGGCCAGTTGATCCGAAACCCGTTCCGGGGCGGTGCCACCGCGGGCGTTGCGGGCGGCGACCGAACCGGTCACCGTCAGCACATCCCGAACATCCGGAGTCAGGTCTGCGCTGATCCCCGCCAGTTCGGCGTCGGTGAGTTCCTCGAGTCCGACGCCGCGGCCCTCGGCGACCCGTACCGCCGCACCGGCCGCCTCATGGGCGACCCGGAACGGCACCCCGGCGCGCACCAGCCATTCGGCCACATCGGTGGCAAGGGTGTATCCGGCGGGGGCCAGTTGCGCCATCCGTTCCACATCGAAACGCAGCGTCGCCACCAACCCCGCCATGGCGGGCAGCAGCAACTCCAGTTGCGCGACGGAGTCGAACACCGGCTCCTTGTCCTCCTGCAGATCGCGGTTGTAAGCCAGCGGCTGCGCCTTCAGCGTGGCCAGCAGACCCGCCACGTTGCCGATCAGCCGGCCCGCTTTCCCGCGCGCCAGCTCGGCGATATCCGGGTTCTTCTTCTGCGGCATGATCGAGCTGCCGGTCGACCAGGCGTCATCGAGGGTGACGTAGCCGAATTCGGTTGTGCTCCAAATGATGATGTCCTCGGCGAGACGGGACAGGTCAACACCGATCATGGCCAGCACGAAGCCGGCCTCAGCGGCGAAGTCGCGCGCGGCGGCGGCGTCGATCGAGTTCTCCGCGGCGGCATCGAAACCCAGATCCGCCGCGATGGCATCCGGGTCCAGTCCCAGCGACGAGCCGGCCAGCGCACCGGATCCGTACGGCGACACCGCGGCCCGGTCGTCGAAGTCGGCGATGCGGTCCACGTCACGCAGCAATGGATGGGCGTGGGCCAGCAGATGGTGGGCCAACAACACCGGTTGGGCGGCCTGCAGATGCGTCTTGCCCGGCATGATCGCGGTCGGGTGTGCCGTCGCCTGGGCGACGAGCGCGTCCACGACGCCGAGGACTCCGTCGGCCACCCGTCGCATCGCGTCGCGCAGCCACATCCGGAACAGGGTGGCGACCTGATCATTGCGCGATCGGCCGGCCCGCAGCCTGCCGCCGAGGTCGGCGCCGACCCGGTCGATCAGTCCACGCTCCAGCGCCCCGTGCACATCCTCGTCGGTCACCAACGGGGTGAAACTGCCGTCTGCGACGTCGGCGCCGAGGCTGTCCAGACCGACCAGCAGGCCGTCACGCTGGTCGTCGGTGAGCAGGCCCGCGCGGTGCAGAACCCGGGCGTGCGCCTTGGATGCCGCGACGTCGTAGGGCGCCAGCACCCAGTCGAAGTGCGTCGACTTACTCAGCGCGGCAAGGGCGTCCGCCGGTCCGCCCTCGAACCGGCCGCCCCACAGTGCCCCCGTGTTGGTCGAGCCCCCGTTGCTAGAGCCCTCGTTGGTGCTCATGGCGCCGTCATTTCAGACCCAGGTCTCTGCGCGCCGCGATCTTCGACGACAGGCCGTGGACGTGGACGAAGCCCTTGGAGGCCGACTGGTCGAAGGAGTCGCCCTCGTCGTAGGTGGCCAGGTTGAAGTCGTACAGCGACTCGGGGCTGCGCCGGCCGTTGACGGCGATGTGCCCGCCGTGCAGCACCAACCGGACCTCGCCGGTGACACGTTCCTGGGTGTTGGCGACAAAGGCCTCCAGCGCGCGCTTCAGCGGGGAGAACCACAGTCCGTCGTAGACCAGTTCGCCCCACTTCCGGTCGGTGCCGCGCTTGAACCGGCCGAGTTCGCGCTCGAGGGTGACGTGCTCGAGTTCGGTGTGGGCGGTGATCAGCACCATGGCGCCGGGGGCCTCGTAGATCTCCCGGCTCTTGATCCCCACCAGTCGGTCCTCGACGACGTCGAGGCGGCCGACGCCCTGCGCACCGGCCCGCCGGTTGAGTTCCTCGATGGCCTGCAGCACGGTGACCGCCTTGCCGTCGATGGATACCGGCACGCCGCGCT
>CAZRFC010000048.1:0-15943 GCA_964598975.1 uncultured Mycobacterium sp.
CGCGGTGATCTACGCCAGCGCGCTGTGGGCACTGACCGCCGCCCACCTGGACCGGGTGACCCGCAACGTCGCGGTGGTGTGCCTGGGGGTGGGTCCGACGTTGTTCTGGCGGGCCACCAACCCGCTGCTGTTCACCGGCTTCGACGAGCAGCTGCACATGCGCACGCTCGGCGACATCCTCTCCTCGCACCGCCTCTTCGAGGCCAACCCGCTGCTGGAAGTCAGCCCGCGCTACCCCGGTATCGAGGCGGTCGCCACGCTGTTCCATCAGATCGGAATACCGACCATGGCGGCGGCATTCGCGGTGATCCTGGTCTGCCGGGTGGTACTGGTCACGGTGCTCTGCGACACCGTCGAGCACCTGACCGGCAGTGAGCGGGCCGGCGGGCTGGCTGTGGCGGTCTACGCGCTGTCATCCCAGTTCGTGTTCTTCAACTCCCAATTCGCCTACCAGACGATGGCACTGCCGCTGGCGCTGGCGGCGGTCAGTTTCATCGCCCGAGCCCAGGAATTCAACGACCCGATGCCGTTCGTGGGCGGCGCCACGCTGTGCCTGTTCGCCGTCGCGGTCACCCACCACGTGACCAGCTTCCTGACCGCGGCCCTGCTGCTGGTCTGGGTGCTCGCCGACCGGGGCCTGGGCCGGCTGTGGGTGATCTACGGGGCGTGCGCCGCCGTCGCCGCGACGCTGGCCTGGGCCATCGTTCAGCGGCAGTTGCTATCGGACTACTTCGGACCGATCATCGACGACGTCCGGGCGCAGTTCACCACCGGTCAGCGGCGCGAATTGTTCAAGGATTCGGCCGGCACCGCCGCCCGGTCGCTGGACCAGTACTTCCTGCTCTACTACGCCGCGGCGCTTTCGGCGATCGTCGCGGTGATTCTGGTGCTCGCCTATCGCGAGCGCCATCGCGGTGGCCGGTTGGTGTTGATCGCGCTGATGACCGCGTCGATCCCGCTGGCGCTGGCGGCCCGCGTGGTGCCCAAGGGCGGGGAACTCTACGACCGGTTCAACAGCTTCCTGTTCATCCCGTTCTCCCTCTACGCGGCCAGCTTCATCAGCTGGTTCTGGTGGCGTGAGCCGCACCACTACGGGTTCCGCGAACACCGCAAGATCGTGCGGATCCGGCTGGTGGGCATCGCCTTGGCCGCCAGTGCGTTCGTCGGCGGCTACATCCTGGGCAGCGGGCCGAACTGGGCCCGGCTGCCGGGCCCGTACATGGTGTCCGCGGATACTCGATCCATGGACCCCGAGACGCTGGCCGCGGCGAAATGGGCCCGGGACGCCCTGCCGGCCGGCAGCCGAATCTCCGCCGACCGGGTCAGTTCGATACTGCTGGCCGCTCAAGCCGGCCTGTGGCCGGTCATGAAGGGCCCCAACCAGACCGACGTCGCGGCGCTCTACGTGGCCCGGACCTGGGGGACCGCCGAGACCGACCTGGCCGGCGCGATGCGGCTGCGCTATGTCTACGTCGACCGCCGGCTGGCCGACGAGCTGCCGCACTTCGGGTCGTACTTCTTCGAGGGGGAGACCGGCGACGGACAACAACTCACCCGCCAGCAGCTGTCGAAGTTCGACCGTGTACCCGGCATCAGCCTGGTCTACCGGCACGGACCGGTGTCCATCTACGACCTGAGCGGCCTGGGCATCGCCGAACTGCGCAGCGGATGGTTCGGCACGACCCCGCAGGTGTCCGTCACGACCCAACTGGCCGTCGGGCTGAGCGGTGGGGTGTTCCTCTGCCTGGTGATGCGCACCAGGTACTGGCCCCGGATGCGGGCCTCCGGTGCGCGGTGGCGCAGCGAATGGGGTCCGGCGCTGACCGCGGCGGCGCTGTTGTCCGCGGCCTGCCTGGTCTCCATCGCGCTGCTGGTGGCCGGTGTCTGGCTGACGCCGCTGACCGTCTGGTCCGGCGCGGCGGTGGTGCTGGCGGTGAACTTCCCCGCGGCGGTGTCGGCGGTGCGGCGGATCGCCGGAGCGGTTCCGCGCCGTGCGGTGCGCAACGGCGTGCTGATTGCGGTGCCGTTCCTGGTCGTCGTCGCGGGCGCGGTTGCCGACGCCGCCCTGGGCGACATCGTCGAGGTGCATCGGATTCTGGACGATCCGAGCGCGGTTCACGTGCTGCCGAAGGGCGCGGGCCAATGAATCCGGTGAATCCGGCAGCTCCCAGCGTGGCCGTCGTGATCTGCGCCTACACCGATCAGCGGTGGCAGGAAACCCTGGAGGCGGTGGCCTCGGTCGCTGCCCAGCAGCCCCCGCCGGCGGAGTTGGTCGTCGTCGTCGACCACAACCCCGACCTGCAGGCCCGGCTCGCCGATCGGCTCCCCGATGTCCGAGTGGTGGCCAACCATCACGAACCCGGGTTGTCCGGCGCGCGCAACACCGGGGTGGAGGTGACCTCCGCCGATGTCATCGCCTTCCTCGATGACGACGCCGCCGCCCAACCCGGCTGGCTTGCCGCGATCACCCGTAACTACGCCGACCCCGATGTGCTCGGGGTCGGCGGTCGTATCGAACCGATGTGGGCGACCGGCCGTCCCCGTTGGTGGCCACCGGAGTTCGACTGGGTGGTGGGATGCAGCTACGTCGGGCAGGGCACCGGGGTGGTTCGCAACCTGATCGGCGCCAACGCCTCCTTCCGTCGCGAGCTGTTCGACGACGGCGGCTTCGTCACCGGTATCGGACGGTCCTCCGGTGTCGCGCGTCCGGTCGGCGGTGAGGAAACCGAGTTCTGCATCCGCGCCGCCCGCAGGCGGCCCGGCGGGGTCTTCATCCACGACGACGACGCCGCCGTCCGGCATCATGTTCCCGTTGCGCGGGAAAGCTTTTCGTACTTCCGGTCGCGCTGCTACTCCGAGGGACTGTCCAAGGTGCAGGTCACCGACAGCGTCGGAACGGACCAGGGTCTGGCCTCGGAGTGGACCTACACCCTGGTGACCCTGCCCAAGGGTGTGCTGCGCGGCCTCGGGCGCGCGCTGCGCGGCGACGTCGCCGGCCTGCTGAGCGCGGCGACGATCCTGATCGGCCTGGCCGCCACCACGGCGGGCTACGTCGGCGCGCAGGTGGCACAGCGGTGGCGTGCCCGAAGGGGTGGTGTGCGGTGAACCAACTCAGTGTCGGCATGGTGGCGGCCCGGGCCTTGCCGTACATGGGGGGCATCGAAACCCATGTGCACGAAGTCGCCCGCCGGTTGGCCGCCTCGGGTGTGCGGGTGACGGTGCTGACCACCGACACCTCCGGGGAACTGCCGCGCAGCGAGACCGTCGACGGCTACCTGGTCCTGCGGTGGCCGGCCTACCCGCGCTCCCGCGACTACTACTTCTCGCCGGGGCTGACCCGGCATCTCCGGCAGTCCCGCTACGACGTGATCCATGTCCAAGGCGTGCACACCCTGGTGGCGCCGGCTGCACTTAGGGCCGCCCGGCGCACCGGAACCCCGTCGGTTCTGACGTTCCACACCGGCGGCCATTCCTCCGGTCTGCGGGAGATGGTGCGGCCGCTGCAGTGGAAACTGCTCGGCCCGCTGATCAGGTCGGCCTCGGCGCTGGTTGCGGTGTGTGAGTTCGAGCGCCGGATGTTCGCCGGGCTGCTGGGGATCGACGAGTCGGCTATCCGGTTGATACGCAACGGTTCGCAGCCGCTGCCGATCGACGAGTCCGCCACGCCCACCGAGGGCGATCCGCTGGTGGTGTCCGTCGGCCGGCTCGAGGAGTACAAGGGCCACCACCGCATCCTGCGCGCCCTGCCGGAGATTCTGCGGCGCGCGCCGGGGGCCCGGCTCGCAGTGATCGGCACCGGACCCTACGAAGAGCAGTTGCGGGAAATGGCTCGCGAACTCGGTGTGGCGGAGCGGTTCTCGATCAGCAGTTTCGGTCCGGAGCAGCGCGGCGGCTTGGGCCGGATGATGTCGGATGCCGACGTCTTCTGTCTGCTCAGCGACTACGAGGCCCACCCGGTCGCGGTAATGGAGGCGGTCGGGATGGGCACCAAGGCGCTCATCGCCGACACCTCCGGGCTGACCGAACTGGGTGAGGCGGGACTTGCCACCCTCATCGCCCCGGACGCCGCCCCCGCCGAGGTCGCCGCGGCGGTGCTGGCCTTGGCCGCCGCCCCGGCGACCCCGCCCCCGGCGATCCCCACCTGGGATGACTGCGCCGCCCAGTTGCTCGCGCTCTACCGGGAGGTGGCGCGGTGAGGATTCTGCAGTTGGCGCAGTTCCTGCCGCCGGTCTCCGGCGGCGAGGAACGGCACGTCTGGAACCTGTCGCGGGCGCTGGCCGCGCGGGGCCACGACGTCACCCTGCTCGGTTTCGCCACCGGTGAGGAGTCTCCGCCGGGGACGTCGGTGGTGGAGGGGATGCGGGTGGTGCGGGTCCGCACCGCCGCATCGCGCCTACCGGTTCTCTACAGCGACTCATCCAGGCCGCACGCACTCCCACTGCCGGACCCGGCGGTCAGCCGCGCGATCCGCCGCGAACTGGCCGGCGCCCGTTTCGATGTGGTGCACGCGCACAACTGGATCGTCAACAGTGCCCTGGGGCCGACCGCCCGGGCCGGGGTGCCGCTGGTGATGACGCTGCATGACTACAGCCACATCTGTCCGACCAAGCGGCTCATGGAATTCGGCCGGCAGCGATGCCCGGGGCCGGCTCCGAAACGCTGTCTGCCCTGTGCCACAGCACATTACGGGGCCGCCAACGGGGCCGTCACCCTCGCCGCCAACACCTGGACGGCACCCAGGCGCGCCCGCCGCATCACCGATGCCGCTGCGGTCAGCAGCGCCGTCGCTGAAGCGGTCGCGATCCCGGCCGGGGAGTGGCTGCACAGCGCCCGCCTCGATGCGCGGGTGATCCCGAACTTCATCCCGGACGAGATCATCGTCGACGACATCGCGCCGACCGCCCCCGACGCGCCACTGCTGTTCGCCGGAGACCTCAGCGCCGACAAGGGAATTCCCACACTGCTCGACGCCTACGCGCAGTTGGACTCCGCGCCGCCCCTGGTTCTGGCGGGCAGATCCGCCGAGTCGTGGCAGTTCCCCCCGGGCGCCCGCTGGGTCGGGCAGATCCCACACCACGAGGTGGTGGCACTGTTCAACTCCGCGCGGGCGGTGGTGGTGCCCTCGGTGTGGGCCGACCCGTGCCCGACGGTGGTACTGGAAGCGATGGCGGCGGGCCGCCCGGTGGTCGCCGCTGCCTCCGGTGGAATCGTCGACATGGTCGTCGACGGACAGACGGGGCTGCTGGTGCCGCCCGGCGACGCCGACGCCTTGGCCGCCGCGCTGGCCGCACTGCTCAGCCAGCCCGAGCGGGCACAGGCCTTCGGGATTGCCGGACGTGACCGTGCCCGCCAGTTCACCGTCAGTGCGGTGGTGTCGCGGATCGAGGATATGTACGCCGATGCGATCGGCGGCGCACGGGCCCGATCATGACCACCGATCACCATGCCGAGCACCACAGCAAGCTGCGGTTCCTGTTGCGCAGCGCGGCCGCGCTGGCGTCGACGACCGTCATCACCGCGGCGCTGGGATTCGTCTACTGGGCCGTCGCCGCCCGGACCTTCCCGGCGACCGATGTCGGCGAATCCTCCACGGCCATCGCGGCGATGAGTCTGATCGCACCGCTGACCCTGCTCGGCCTGGGCACCCTCCTGCTGTCCGAACTGCCGACGATGAAGGACGGCCGCAGCACCTTGGTCGCCACCGCCGCACTGCTGACCGGGTTGTTCTCCGGCGGTATCGCGCTGCTGTGCGCTTTCGTCCTGCCGGGCGACTTCCTGGGGCTGCCCGGGATCGGGACCGACCTGTCCGTCTCGCTGCTGTTCGCCGCCGCGGTGTCGACCCAGTGCGTCGGGCTGCTGCTCGACCAATCGCTGCTGTCGATGATCGGCGGCGGAATGCAACTGCGGCGCAACCTGATCCAGGCCATCGTCAAACTGCTGTTGCTGGTCGCCTTCGCGGTGACCCTGGCCAGGTTCGGCTCACTGGCCATCGTCGCCAGTTGGATGCTGGCCAATGTCGTCTCGTTGCTCGCTGTCGGTGTCCTGCTGATGCGGCGCTACGGCATTTCGGCCCGCCAGTTGCTGCCCGCCCCGCGGATGCTGCACGGACTGCATTTCGACGCCGCCCGCCATCACGTCCTCAACACCGCCCTGCTGGTTCCCTATTTCGCCATGCCGATCGTCGCGAACGTGATCCTCGGCTCGGAACAGGCCGCCTATTTCTACGCGGCGTTGTCGCTCGCCGGGGCGGTGTTCTTTCTTCCGCTGTCGCTGTCGACGGCGCTGTTCGCCTCCGGTGCCCGCGACTCCCGGACTTTCCTGATGGAGTTCCGCAAAACCATCCGCTACGCGTTTCTGGCATGCCTGGGCGCCACCGTGGTGGTGGCCCTGGTCGGGCGCTACATCCTGCACATCTTCGGGGCCGCGTACTCCGACAACGGTTATGTCCCGCTGATCCTGCTGTGTCTGGGCGGGGTGGGCCTCATCGTCAAAGACCACCACGTCGCACTGGCGCGGGTGACCGGGGACGTCGGCCGTGAGGCACTGCTGGTCTGGACCCTGACCATCGCCGAGGTGGCCTGTGCCGTGATCGGCGCCGCCCGCGGCGGTCTCAACGGCCTTGCCCTGGGTTGGCTCACGGCCGTCGGCGTGGGAGCGCTGGTGTACGGGCCCCGGGTCTTGCAGGCCTACCGGGGCAGGGTCGCGGTGGACTCCCGTACCTCGGAGGTTGCCCCGCAATGAGGCTGCACAGCGCACTTCGCGTGTCTGTCGTCGCGGCACTGCTGGCCCAACCCCTCGTGGCCGGACCTGCCCGGGCCGAGGCGGCCGGGACGGTCGTGGCCGGACCGGTGTTCGACGACTTCTCCGGCCCGGCCGGCGCGAAGCCCAACCCCGACTTCTGGGTCACCGATGTGGGGCCTTCGGCCGTCCACGGCTGGGAACGCGGCAGCCTGCAGACCTACACCGACTCCCCGGACAACGTCCGACTCGACGGCTACGGGAACCTGGTCATCGAGGCGCGCAGGTCCGGTGACACCTACACCTCGGGTCGGCTGGTCACCCGCGGGAAGCTGGTGTTCCCGCTGGGCACGATTTCGGCGCGGATCAAATTCCCTGCGGGACAGGGACTTTGGTCGGCATTCTGGATGCTGGGCGCCGATATCGAGAAGGTCGGATGGCCGGAGTGCGGCGAGATCGACATTATGGAACTGATCAATACCGGAACCACGTTCAACGCGGCCCTGCACGCACCCGGCGTCGATGTCGAGCAGAAGGTACCGGTCGCCGACCTCAGCCGGGACTACCACAACTATTGGATGACCCGAACCGAAGACCGGGTCACCGTCGGGGTCGACGAGGCCACCCTGGCGAACTTCAACGCCGATTCGTTGCCGTCGCCGTGGATCTTCGACCGCCCGATGTTCGCACTGCTCAACCTGGCGGTCGGGGGTGACTGGCCGGGGCCGCCCGACCCGTCGACGCCCTTTCCGGCGGCGATGAGCGTCGACTGGTTCTCCTATCAACCGCTGTCCCAAAGTCAGGAGTGAAAGTGCGTCGTCAAATAGCGCTGTGCGCAATCGCGACCACGGTGATCGGGCCGATCATCTGGACCGCCCCGATCGCGACTGCCGAACCGGTGGGGCCGGACCCGGTGCCGCCGACCCCGGCGGTCGTCGACGCGCCGCCCGGCAATGGGCGGACGTACTCGCTTGCCGACCTCGGTGCGCCGAGCACAGTGTCGTTCTATGTCAACCGCGACGTCACCAGCTCATCGCTGACGTTCCCCGTACCGGCGGGCCTCACCCCGGTGACACTGAGGGCCAGAATCGAACTGCCCGTCAATCTGCGCTTCGGGAGCATCGCGGTCAGCCAGGGTGGTCGCACCATCAACCGGCAACCGTTGCCCCCGCAGGATATGGCCGAGATGGTCATTCCGCTCAACGGCGTTGAGATATCCGGCGGCTGGGTGAGTCTCAACTTCACCGTGTCCGCACTCCCACTGGAGGACTACTGCTGGGATCCGATCGCCCCGATCAGGCTGGTCGACGGTGCGGTGAGTTTCTCGGGCAACGACCGGCCACCGACGAGCGTGGCCGATTTCATGCCGCCGGTGCTGCGCAAGGTCACCATCGGCGTGCCGGGCAAGCCCTCGCAGGCCGAGAGCACCGCCGCCGTGCAGGCCGCTGCGGCGGTGGCCAAGCGTAACGGCCAGCAACCCGAGGTGGTTGTGGTGCCGCTACCCGACGGCGCGCCGACCCTGCCGCCGGCCGGCCCATTGGAACGCCAGATCATCGTCAAGGAGGGCCCGAAGAAAGGTTTGTCGTTGCAGGGCCCCCCGGAATCACCGTCGCTGCTGGTATCCGGTCCGGCCAATGAACTTGCCGGACAGGTCCGGCTGCTTAGCGATGATGCCCTTCGGTACGCCGTCAGCCCCAACACGGTCGCCGATGCTCTTCCCGAACCCGCACTGGAGAGCGACAGCACCACGATCGGGCAACTCACCGGCGGCGGCCTCAGTTCAGAGGCCACCTGGCCGCTCGTCGGGGTGGAGATCGACCAGACCCGGTGGGGGCACCCGCTCGGAGGCGTGACGGTACATCTGATCGGCTCCTATACCCCGTTGCCGACTGAATTCGGTGGTGAGGTCGTCGCATCGGTCGGCGGTCAGGTGGTCGACCGGTGGCCGTCCGAGGGCGCCGGCACGATCGACCGGACGGTGACGATTCCCGACCGACTGCTCAAACGGTTCACCAGCCTTGAGGTGCAGGTACGCACCACCGGTCACGTCGGTCACTGCGGCGACTACCTTCCGCTGCTGCTCAAGCTCGACGGTGCGACGGCCGTGACGGTCCAGCGCGCCAATCCGCCTGCACCGCAGGGATTTCAGTCCCTTCCACAGGCGTTGATGCCCCGCATCCAGATCGGTTTCGGCTCCGATCCCTTCTGGGATACCGTCCGCGCCGCCCAGATCATCGTGGGATTGCAGCGGTCCAGCGGAGTTCCGTTACAGGTCGACGTGGTGCCGCTGGATCAGGCGATCGGCTCCGTCGATCCGGCCGTACTGATCGCCGCTGACGGCTGGAAGGACAAGCCGCTCGCGCTGCCGTTCACCGCCGACGGGGGAGCGGTGACCGTCACAGGTGTCAATGCCAAGGGTGGATCGGCGACGTTGGGTCTGGACCCGGCGAAGGGCTTCGGCTCGTTGCAGACGGTGTTCGACGGTCAGCGCACTGTCCTGATCGCCACCTCCACCGGCGGTCCAGGCCAACTCGACGACCTGCTGCGGTATCTGTCCGCCCAGCCAGGCCGATGGGCGGGGCTGGACGGTCGCGCGATCCTCTCGGCTCCCGGCGCCGAGCCGATCACGGTGCCCAGCCCGCCGGTGGACTACGCCTCGACGCCGCAGGGCTCCGCGGATTCGAGTCAGGAATCGGACCGCTGGTTCTGGTGGGGTGTCGGAGGCGTCGCCACACTCGCCGCGGTGGGCGCCGTGGGCATCCTGCTCCGCGCCCGGCGGCAGTCCCCGCCGGATAGCGTTACAGGGTGATTCAGGAGCAACCCGCGCAATGGTGACCCGCCTGTCGACCTCCGACGCGGCGTTCTACCACCAGGAGAACACCGCGACGCCGATGTACGTCGGCTCGTTGTCCATCCTGCGTCGGCCGCGCGGCGGGCTGAGCTACGAGACGCTGCTGGAAACCGTCGAGCGCCGGCTCCCGCAGATCCCGCGGTATCGGCAGAAGGTCCGCGAGGTGACGCTGGGCATCGGCCGCCCGGTCTGGATCGACGACCCCGACTTCGACATCACGTACCACATCCGGCGGTCGGCGCTGCCGTCCCCGGGCAGCGATGCCCAACTGCACGACCTGGTGTCCCGGCTGGCGGGCCGGCCACTGGACCGCAGCCGTCCGCTCTGGGAGATGTATCTCATCGAGGGCCTGGAACGAAATCGGTTGGCGCTGTTCATCAAATCGCACCAGGCGCTGATCAACGGCATGACGGCGGTGGAGATCGGGCACGTCGTCGCCGACCGCACCCGCAAGCCTGCCGAGGTGGGCGAGGACATCTGGCTGCCGGCCCGCGAGCCCTCGGACGGTCGGCTGGTGTTCGACGCCGTGGTGGACATTCTGGCCCGTCCCGGCCAGGAGTTGAGCGCGCTGCGCTCGACGGTCGGGGAGGTGGTGACCAACGCCGGCGAGCGGGCGCAGTTCGGTCGCCGTGCGGCCGATCTGGCCCGCCGGGTGACCCGGCGCAACGCGCCCCAGAGTCCGCTGAACACCACGGTCTCGCGGCACCGCCGTTTCACCGTGGCGGCGGCGCCGCTGGCGGATTTCCGGCGCCTGCGAACCCGCTACGACTGCGATGTCAACGACGTGCTGCTGGCCGTCATCGCCGGTGCGTTGCGCAACTGGCTGCTGTCCCGCGGGGAGCCGGTGCCGGCCGGGATGGCGGTGCGGGCGATGGCCCCGACGTCGGTCTATCCGGACGTCGACATGGCGTCCTCGGGACCCGGGCAGGCCATCAGGGAGGTGGCCCCGTTCCTGATCGACTTGCCCGTCGGTGAGGGCAATGCGGTGGTTCGGCTGTCCCAGATCGCGCACGCCACCGAGTCGCATTCGGCGATGGCGAGCCTGGTGGACGCCCGGACCATCGTGACCCTGTCGGGGTTCCCGCCGCCCACCCTGCACGCCATGGGAACCCGGGTGGCGACCCGCTTCCCGCCGCGTCAATTCAACCTGCTGATCACGAATGTGCCTGGGCCGCAATCGCAGATGTACATCGCCGGCGCCAAACTCCTGGAGACCTACTCGGTGCCGCCACTGCTGCACGATCAGGTGCTGGCCATCGGCGTGACGTCCTACTGCGGCATGGTCTACTACGGCATCAACGCCGACCGCGACGCCATGAGCGACGTCGACGTCCTACCGGAACTGCTCGCCGAATCTTTGGAGGAACTAATCGACTCCGCCCAATAGCGGTGTCGTCGTACGATTCGGCCATGGGCAAGGACAAGTCGAAGAAGTCGAAAAAAGCCGACAAGAGCAAAGCCGCGAAAATCTCGAATGACGTCTACGAGGCCGAACTTTTCCGTCTGCAAACAGAACTGGTGAAGGTGCAGGAGTGGGTCCGCGCCACCGGGGCGCGCATCGTCATCCTGTTCGAGGGGCGTGACGCCGCGGGCAAGGGCGGCACCATCAAACGGATCACCGAGTACCTCAGCCCCCGCACCGCCCGGATCGCCGCACTGCCGGCGCCCAGCGACCGGGAGAAGGGCCAGTGGTACTTCCAGCGCTACATCGAGCACCTTCCGACCAAGGGTGAGATCGTGCTTTTCGACCGGTCCTGGTACAACCGGGCCGGGGTGGAACGGGTGATGGGTTTCTGCACCCCCGCCGAGGAAACGCTGTTCCTGCGTCAGACCCCGCTGTTCGAGCAGATGCTGATCGACGACGGAATCATGTTGCGCAAGTACTGGTTCTCGGTGTCCGAGGACGAGCAGTTGCGCCGGTTCAAGTCCCGACTCAACGACCCGCTGCGGCGCTGGAAGCTCAGCCCGATGGACATGGAGTCCATCTATCGGTGGGAGGACTACTCGCGGGCCAAGGACGACATGATGGTGCACTGCGACACCCCGAGCAGCCCCTGGTTCGAGGTGGAGTCCCACATCAAAAAGCACGCCCGGCTGAACATGATCTCCCACCTGCTCTCGACCATCCCGTACGAGGAGGTGGAGTTGGAGAAGGTGGTCATCCCGGAGCGCCCGCAGATCGGCAACTACCGTCGGCCGCCGCGTGACCTGAGTAACTTCGTCCCCGATTTCGCGTTGTCCCTGATGGGGGACAAAGAGGGCTGATCGCCTAGTCTCACCCGCATGCGGGTCTACATCCCGGCGACGCTGCCGATGCTGCAGGAACTGGTCGACGACGGCTATCTGCAGCCGCGCGGCGGCACCGCCTTCGCGGTGACGCCGACCCTGCGTGAGGCCTACGCCGAGGGCGATGACGAGGAACTGGCCGAGATCGCCATCGGGGAGGCGGCCCTGGCGTCGATCCGGCTGCTCTCCGCCGATCCCGACGGCGGGCTGCCGGTGCGGCGGGTGGTGGTGGTGGCCGACGCGGAAAAGACCACGTTGCGGCCCGACCTCGACGACGCCGTGGTGCGGGTGAGCGGACGGATCGCCATGGACCAGGTGGTCGCGGTCTATGTGGACAACGCCGACGCCGAGCCCGCCGTGCGGGCCGCCATCGAGGTGATCGACGAGGCCGACTTCGGTGACGAGGACGCGGAACTGACCGTGGGTGACGCCCAGGACCATGCCCTGGCCTGGTACGCCACCCAAGAGGTGCCGTTCCTCCTCGACTTGCTTTAAGGGCCCCGGCGTGCCGGTACGGTGGTGGGCGTGAGAACCCAGGCCGGGCCCCAGGCCAGGCCCCGAACGAAAGTCGGCGCCGCGGTCCGCGCCCTGATCGGCCCGGTGTCCACACCCCTGCTCGCCGACGACTACCTCAAACTGGTCAACCCGCTGTGGTCGGCCCGCGAACTGCGCGGGCGGATCGTTGCGGTTCGCCCGGAGACGCGGGACTCCGCGACCCTGGTGATCAAGCCGGGCTGGGGGTTCAGCTTCAACCACCAACCCGGGCAGTACATCGGGATCGGGGTGCTCGTCGACGGCCGCTGGCGGTGGCGGTCGTACTCCCTGACCTCCCCGGCGAGGGCCGGCACGGCGCGCGCCCTGAGCATCACCGTCAAGGCGATGCCCGAGGGCTTCTTGTCGAGTCATCTGGTCAACGGGGTGCGGCCCGGCACCGTGGTGAGGCTGGCCGCGCCGCAGGGCGAGTTCGTCATGCCCGATCCGGCGCCCGCGTCGGTGCTCTTCCTCACCGGCGGGTCGGGCATCACCCCGGTGATGTCGATGCTGCGGACGATGGCACGTCGGGGGCAGCTCGGCGGGCAGGAGCGCAGCGACCCGGGGAAAGTCACAGCTGACGTCGTTCATCTGCACAGCGCGCCCACCGTCGAAGACGTGATGTTCGCCACCGAGCTCGCCGAGTTGGGTCGCACCCATCCCGGCTATCGCCTGACCGTGCGCGCCACCCGCGCCGATGGCCGGCTGGATCTGTCCCGCTTGGCCGACCATGTTCCGGACTGGCGTGACCGTCAGACCTGGGTCTGCGGGCCGGAGGGGCTGCTCGCCGAAGCCGAAAGCCTTTGGACCCGTGAGGGTCTGGCAGATCAGCTGCACCTGGAGCGGTTCGCCGCCACTCGGGCCCCGGCCGTCGACGGGGGCGGAACCGTCACTTTCGCCCGCACCGGCAAGACCCGGTCCGCCGATGCGGCCACCTCTCTGTTGGAGGCCGGTGAGCAGGCCGGAGTGCGGTTGCCGTTCGGCTGCCGGATGGGCATCTGCCACACCTGCGTGGTGAGTCTGGTGGACGGCCGGGTCCGGGATCTGCGCACCGGCGCGGAGCATGAACCGGGAACCAGGGTGCAGACCTGCGTGGTGGCGCCCAGCGGAGATTGCGTGGTGGACTGCTGATGGCGATTACCGATATCGAGGCCTTCGCCCACCTTACCGATGCCGACATCGAAGCCCTGGCCACCGAACTGGACGCCATCCGCACCGATGTGGAGGACTCCCTCGGCGAACGCGACGCCCGCTACATCCACCGCACCATCGCCGCCCAACGCGGCCTGGAGGTTGCCGGCAGGGTGCTGTTGGCCTTCGGTTCCAAGCGGGTGTGCTGGTGGGCCGGGACGGCCAGCCTGGCCTTGGCCAAGATCATCGAGAACATGGAGATCGCCCACAACGTGCTGCACGGGCAGTGGGACTGGATGAACGATCCGGAGATCCATTCCTCGACCTGGGAGTGGGACATGGTCGGTGCCGCCAAACACTGGCGGATCACCCACAACGTGTCCCACCACAAGTACACCAACATCCTGGGCATGGACGACGACGTCGGCTACGGAGTGCTCAGGGTCACCCGCGACGAGCCCTGGAAGCCGCGCAACGTCCTGAATCTGGGTATCAACACGGTGCTCGCACTGGGGTTCGAGTGGGGGATCGCCCTGCAGCACTTGGAGTTACGGAAGATCCTCAAGCCAGAGACCCGGGCTGCCACCGTGGTGCGGCTCACCGAACTGTCCACCAAGGCGGGCCGGCAACTGGCCAAGGACTTCGTGGTCTACCCGGCTCTGACGGCACTGTCGCGGATGGCGACGAAGGGGCCGGGGTCGCCGATGGCCGGCTTCGGTTCCACCGCCAAGGCCAACCTGGCGGCCAATGTGATCCGCAACCTGTGGACCAACGCGGTGATCTTCTGCGGCCACTTCCCGGACGGGGCGGAGAAGTTCACCACCACCGACATGGCCGGCGAGGGCCAGGGTCAGTGGTACCTGCGTCAGATGCTGGGCAGCGCCAACATCGACGCCGGCCCGGCCCTGGCGTTCATGACCGGCAACCTCGCCTACCAGATCGAGCACCATCTCTACCCGGACCTGCCGAGCCGCCGGTTGGCTGAGATCTCGGTGCGGGTGAAGCAGGTCTGCGAAAAGTACGACCTGCCCTACACCAGTGGGCCGCTGCCGGTGCAGTACGCCAAGACCTGGCGCACCATCGCCAAGCTGTCGTTGCCGGACCGGTTCTTGCGGGCCACCGCCGACGACGCCCCGGAGACCCGCAGCGAGCGGATGTTCGAGGGGATGGCGGCCCGGTCCCGAGGCCTGAAGACGGCGTTGGCCGAGGCCCGTGCGCGCCGCCGGCTATCGCGCTTCCCGTCGACTGTGCGCTGAGGGCCCGGATTCCAGGCGTTTCGCCGACCTGGTCACACACTCAACGGGGGTGCGGGTCAGTCCGGGATGTAGGCGAAGGTGTCCGGGTTGGGTCCCATCCGGCCCGCCTCGCCCTTGTCCAGTGCCGTCAGTGCCTCGATCTCCTCGTCGTTGATCTCGAAGTCGAAGATCTCGAAGTTCTCCCTCATCCGTTGCGGGTGAACCGATTTGGGGAAGACGACGTCGCCGCGTTCGGTGTGCCAGCGCAGCACCACCTGACCCGGATGCACGCCGAGTGATTTCGCGATGCGGATCACCACCGGGTCTCCGAGCACCTTGCCGCGGGCGATCGGGGACCAGCCCTCGGTGACGATGTTGTGCTCGGTGCCGTAGGCCCGCACCTCGTCGTTGGTGAAGTAGGGGTGCACCTCGATCTGGTTCACCGCGGGCGTCGTCTCGGTCTCCCGGGCCAGTTCCTGCAAGTGGTGGATCTGGAAGTTCGACACCCCGATGCTGCGGGCCCGGCCGTCGGCTTTGAACTCCTCCATCGTCTTCCAGGTCGATACGAAGTCGCCGTCGTAGAGGGTGGGCAGCGGCCAGTGGATCAGGAACAGGTCGACGTAGTCGAAGTCCAACGCCTTGAGCGTGGCGTCGAACGCCCGCCGTGCGTCGTCGGGCTTGTGGAACCCGTTGTTGAGCTTGCTGGTGACGTATACCTCGGCGCGGTCGATGCCGGCGTCGCGGATGCCCTGCCCCACGCCCCGCTCGTTCTGGTACATCTCGGCGGTGTCGATGTGGCGGTAGCCGATCTCCAACGCCGACCTGACCGCGGCGGCCGTGTCGTCCGGCGGGATCTGGAACACGCCGAACCCCAGCTGCGGGATGCCGGTGCCGTCGTTCAGTTCGATCGTGGGTGTGTTGCTCAAGATCTCTCTCCTCCTCGTTTGCCGACAGCGTGCCCGGCGGGCCTGCGCTGCAAACACCTTCCCCGGACACAACGTGCCCCCGGGGCGTCAGCCTTCCCGAAGCGCGGCGAGCAGTCTGCGCGCCGCCTGCACCCGGCGGCGTTTGCGCAAGGCGGCGGGCAGACCGCACAGCGCATCCCTGCGGGCGCGCAGCGCCGCTCGCCCCCGCCCGCGGCGCATGTAGTGCAGCATCAGCACGAATGTGG
>CAZRFC010000049.1:0-15857 GCA_964598975.1 uncultured Mycobacterium sp.
CGGAGTCAGGATTTGGCACCACTCTCGGAGGTCACCGCTATGGGCAAAGCCGTCAAGTACACCCGCACCCTGTTCGAGCCGGAACACGATCTGTTCCGCGAGTCCTACCGGGCATTCCTGGACAAGCACGTCGCGCCCTACCACGACCAGTGGGAGAAGGACAAGATCGTCGACCGCGGGGTCTGGCTGGAAGCAGGCAAGCAGGGCTTCCTTGGCATGGCCGTGCCCGAAGAGTACGGCGGCGGCGGCAACCCGGACTTCCGTTACAACACCATCGTCGTCGAAGAGACCGTGGCCGGCCGCTACAGCGGACTGGGTTTCTCGCTGCACAACGACGTCGTCGCGCCCTACCTCCTGCACCAGACCAACGAGGAGCAGAAGCAGCGTTGGTTGCCGCAGTTCTGCACCGGCGAGATGATCACCGCGATCGCTATGACCGAGCCGGGCACCGGCAGCGACCTGCAGGGCATCAAAACCCGCGCGGTCAGAGAAGGCGATCACTACGTTCTCAACGGCTCCAAGACCTTCATCACCAACGGCATCAACGCCGACCTGGTGATCGTGGTGGCCCAGACCAACCCCGAGAAGGGCGCCCAAGGCTTCTCGCTACTCGGTGTCGAGCGCGGGATGCCCGGTTTCGAGCGCGGTCGTCACCTCGACAAGGTCGGGTTGGATGCGCAGGACACCGCTGAGCTGTCTTTCACCGACGTGAAGGTTCCGGTGGAGAACCTCATCGGTGAGGAGGGTATGGGCTTCTTCTACCTGATGCAGAATCTGCCCCAGGAAAGACTTTCGATCGCCATCATGGCGGCCGCGGCAATGGAGGCCGTGCTGGACGAAACTCTCGAGTACGTGTCTCAGCGCAAAGCGTTCGGCAAACCGATCGGTTCATTCCAGAACAGTCGCTTCCTGCTCGCCGAATTGGCCACCGAGGCCACCGCGGTGCGCATCATGGTCGATGAATTCATCCGACTGCTGATGGAAGACAAACTCACCGCCGATCAGGCTGCAATGGCGAAGTGGTGGACCACAGAGGCGCAGGTCAAGCTGATCGACCGTTGCCTCCAGTTGCACGGCGGTTACGGCTACATGCGCGAATACAACGTCGCGCGGGCTTTCTTGGACGCCCGGGTGCAGACCATCTATGGCGGTACGACGGAAATCATGAAGGAAATCATCGGCCGCAGCCTCGGGGTGTGAAACCGGTAAAAGATTTTCTACAGTCCGTCACGGACGAATTCGGGTTACATCTCAATTCGGATTCTTGATTGGGCAAATCCCGCGTGTCGTGTAAGGCTTTCCCGGATATCGGTCACGTTGATGTCAACATCGGTGTGTTAGAGGCGATACGTCCGAAACGCGGGAGGACAACGCATGACCTCGGTAGGTAGTCGGCTGGGCCGGACCATGAGGCGACTCACTCTCGGAGCGGTCGCCTCTGCGGCCGTCGCCGCCTTCGTGGTTCCCTCCGCGCTCGCCACCCCGGAGAGCGATGCGGCGGACGCCATCAACCAGGCTTGGAACGCCGCCGGCGGATCGGATTCGGTGGTCGGCGGCAAGGACGGCGAGGTCTTCCAGGTCGGCGAGGGCTACGGACAGAAGTTCAGCGGCGGCAAGATCTTCTTCACCCCGACAACGGGCGCCCATCTGATCTACGGGGCCGTCCTGGACAAGTACGAGTCGCTCGGCGGCCCGGCCGACAGCGACCTGGGCTTCCCCAACATCGACACAGTCGCGGGACTGGTCAGCCCGCGGAGTCGGGTGAACACCTTCGGCGCCAGCGACAAGCCGGCCATTTTCTGGACTCCTGAAACGGGCGCATGGGCCGTCCGCGGCGCACTGAATGCCGCCTGGGACAAACTCGGTGGCTCGGCCGGTCAGTTGGGGGTCCCGGTCGAGGACGAGCGCTATGACGGCGACGTGGTGAGCCAGAAGTTCAGTGGCGGACAGCTCTCCTGGAACTGGAAGTCCAATACGTTCACCTCGGATCCGCCGGGGCTGGCCGACAGCCTGGCCGGGTTGGACGTCCCGCGCGACCCGACCACGATGATCAATCTGGCATGGCGGGCCAGCGGAGGCCTCGGTGGACCGCTTGGAGCGCGGCAGGGCGAGCAGACCGCCATCGGCGACAACGCGGCAGCGCAGGGCTATGCCAGCGGCAAGATCTTCTATTCGCCGGACACCGGAGCGCACGCAGTCACCGGCGCGATCCTGTCGAAGTATGAGTCGCTGGGCGGGCCCACCGGTGATCTGGGCTTCCCGGCCGGCGCCGAAGCCGACGGCGGAGTTCCCAACAGCCGGATCAGTTCGTTCAGTGCCCCCGACAAGCCGCAGATCTTCTGGACACCCGATACCGGCGCGATTGTCGTGCGAGGTCCCATCAACGCCGCCTGGACGAAACTCGGTGGTGCCACCGGAGTCCTCGGTATCCCGACTGATGAGCAGACCGCCAAGGGCGACACCGTCACGCAAACCTTCACCGGCGGGGAGCTGTCCTGGAACAAGGCCACCAAGGAGTTCAGTTCTAAGCCCACCGAACTGGCCTCGGAGCTATCCGGCCTGGAACTGCCCGACGCGGTGGCCCAGACCCCGGCCGCCCCGTCGTCCGGCGTCACCAACTCCGACGAGGGCGGTTTCCGTTGGTGGTGGCTGGCGATTGTGGTCCCGCTGTTGGCCGTACTCGGCCTGATGGCGATGCTGGCCCAGCGCAAGAGCCGTGCCGCCGCGGGCGGCGCAGTCGTGGATCGCGCCGCCGATCGCGACTTCTTCGCCAGGGAGTCCGACGACGACCATTGGCCGGGTGCACGCTCTACGACCGAGCAGCGTGTCGGCGCGGAGACCGACCGCGAATTCGGTCTGTGGTCGCCGCCTTCGGCTGACGAAGGTGCCGGCGACTATGCCTCCGACGAGGACGCGATCGACACCGCGCCTACCCGCATCCCGACCGAGGCGGATTTCGCAGGGGCGGCCGCCGACGTCGATGACTGGTCCGATGTGCCGGGACCGGTTGCCGGCCGGCACGCTGCGAGCGCCCTCGGTGAATCGGTGGCGGCGTGGCGGCTAGAGCTTGACGAACTCGCCGGTTCGTCCCGGCGTCGGCATGCGGTCGACGAATCGTGGACCGAGGAGATCGACGCGGTGGTCGAAGAGCGGGTGGAGCGGTTCGACTATGAGCCGGCTACTGAGCTTCCGGCTGAAGAGCCGTGGCGGCCGGCTATCCACCTGCCACTGGCCGATCCCTTCCAAGCCCCTGAGGGTTATTACATCAAGGGCAACACGCATTCGGGCCTGTACTACACCCCGGATTCGGTGCTCTATGAGACCACCCTCCCCGAAGTGTGGTTCGCCAGCGAGGAATTGGCGCAGTCCAACGGCTTCGTCAAGGCGCCCGAGTAGGGTCAGATCTTTCGGATCACGGTGACGACCTTGCCGAGGATGGCGGCGTCGTTGCCGGGGATCGGGTCGAAAGCCGGGTTGTGTGGCATCAGCCACACCTGTCCGCCCGTGCGCTTGAAGGTCTTGACGGTGGCTTCGCCGTCGATCATCGCGGCGACGATGTCGCCGTTGTCTGCGACGTTCTGCTGACGGATCACCACCCAGTCGCCGTCGCAGATGGCGGCGTCCACCATCGACTCGCCGACCACTTTGAGCAGGAACAGCGAGCCCTCGCCGACGAGTTCGCGGGGGAGGGGGAACACATCCTCCACCGCTTCCTCGGCCAGTATCGGCCCACCGGCGGCGATGCGGCCAAGGACGGGGACGAATGTCGGCTCGGGAAGTGCATCGGATCCGGCCACGTCGGTAACCGCCGGAGTCACGGCGTCGTCGACTCCGCGGACGTCCACAGCCCGGGGGCGGTTCGGGTCCCGCCGCAAATATCCCTTACGCTCCAGCGTTCGTAGTTGATGCGCCACCGATGAGGTGGATGTCAGGCCCACCGCATCGCCGATCTCCCGGATGCTCGGGGGGTAGCCGCGAGTGGTGACCGATGCCCGGATGACTTCGAGAATGGTGCGCTGGCGCTCGGTGAGGCCGGACGAGTCGCGGGCGCCGGTTATGCGTGTGCTGTCGCTCATAGGGGCGAATGTAGCCGCGATGCAGTCGATTATCAAACATGTGTTCGACCGTGTCGCAGAGTCGCGCGCCGGCGCTGATGGTCGGCGCCTTCGCCCTGTCGGTGGTCGGTTCTACCGTGGAGACACGCTCGATCAAATGTTCGGGTATCGAACACACGAGCGAGTAAAGTTCGAACACAAGAGCGAACAGGTGAATGGAAGGAGCGGCCATGACGGTCCTCGATGATCGACAGCTGATGGAGTGGGCCGGCGTATCTGCACGTCCGCTCGGCGCGGGTTCGCGTTCCCGCGCCGCACGGCCGAGGCCGGCGAGGCCCGCGGCCGGACACCTGCGGTACCAGGGCAATGGTGTCCGGGTGTCGGAGGCCGTCCATGCCCGTCGCCCGGTCAGTACGACGGTCAGCATCGGGTTGGCTGGAATTGCGGCCCTGATCACCGTGTGGCTCGGCTTTATCGGGCACTTCAGCGGAGACCGGGTGGCCGCTGCGTCCCATCCCACCGACCAGTTGGCGGTTGTTCAGGTCCGGGCCGGGGAGACTCTTCAACACCTGGCAGCCAGGGTGGCCCCGGAAGCGCCGACCGCCCATGTTGTGCAGCGGATTCGAGAACTCAACAAGCTTGAGTCGGTGTCGGTCGATGCCGGCCAGACGCTGATCGCGCCCGTCGGCTGACCGGTGCCGGCAATGGCCGCTGCGGGTGAACCGCGGGTAGGCTTTCAGTCGTTCGACGCAGTTCGCGGCTGGAGAGGGGAAGCGTTAATGCACTGTCCCTTCTGTCGGCACGCGGATTCCCGTGTGGTGGATTCCCGAGAGACGGATGAGGGGCAGGCGATCCGCCGTAGGCGGTCGTGCCCGGAATGCGGCCGCAGGTTCACCACAGTGGAAACAGCGGTGCTGGCTGTGGTCAAGCGAAGCGGCGTCACCGAGCCATTCAGCCGGGAGAAGGTCATCAGTGGCGTCAGGCGTGCCTGCCAGGGCCGTCAGGTCGATGACGACGCCCTCAACCTGCTGGCGCAGCAGGTTGAAGACAGCATCCGCGCCGGCGGTTCGGCTGAGGTGCCGAGTAATGAAGTCGGGCTGGCAATCCTGGGCCCGCTACGCGAATTGGACGAGGTGGCCTACCTGCGCTTCGCCTCTGTGTACAGGTCGTTCTCGTCGGCGGAGGATTTTGAGCGCGAGATCGAGGCATTGCGCGCCCATCGTTCGTCTCACGTCAGCTGACGAATGCCGTCGCTGACTACGCGGCCAGAGACCACGACCCAGCCGCTCGGATCCCACGTCGTTAAAATTTGCGATCCCCTCCCCTGAGTGATGGTGAGATCGCGGCTCAAATGATCGGTGATGCGGACTGCCGCTGAACCGGTGGCTTCGTCTTCAGGCACGCCGGCCTCGTTTGCGAACATGCGAGACCGGATGCTACCGCTGTCACGGTCGATCCACGCCCAGAGATAGTGGTAACCACCATCGGCATAGTCGTCTGGATCTGCCGCCAGCACTTCCTCAACCGACGCCATGTCGTGGATGGCGAATTCCGGGCCCCACTCCGCGCGGGCCACTATCGCGGTCAGATCATTGGTGTACCGAACCTGCACGAGGCCATCTGGGACCTGAAGCGTCCGAACCGGGGTGCCGTGCTCGCGCAGCCACCAGGCCGCACCCACGGTCGGGTGGCCAGCGAAACCCAGTTCCGTCGCCGGGGTGAAGATATGCCCCCGAGCCGTTGCTGATCCCGGCTCCGGCAGATCAATGAAAATCGTTTCGCTGTAACCCAATTCGGCCGCAATCACCTGACGACTGCTCGGCGGCACCGCGACGGCGTCGATCACGCCGAGATGGTTACCGAACCGTCCATCGGCAGCAGTGAAAACCCGCAGAACACTGACCTCGATGCCCATACTTCGACATTACGTCCAAGCCCTAGCCGTTGGTGTCGCCGGCTGAATCGCCCTTGAAGTCATCGGCATGCTGAGCCAGGAACCGCTCGAATTCGGCGCCCAACTCCTCGCCGCTGGGCAGGTCCTCATCCCGAGCCAGTAGTGAACGGTTCTCCTGCGCGGAAACGAAGGCGTCGTACTGGCGCTCGAGTGCCTCGACCACCTGGGCGATCTCGGGCGAACCTGCCACCTGCTCGTCGATCTTCGTGCGCACGGCGGCAGCGGCATCGGTGAGCGCGTGCAGCGACAACTGCAGGGAACCCGACTCGGCCACCTGCTCCAGCAGCGCCTCGGCTGCGGCCGGATAGTCGGTCTGGGCCAGGTAGTGCGGCACATGCACCGTGTAGCCGACCGCTTCGTGGCCGTGCTGGGCCATCCGGAATTCCAGCAGGTTGGATGCACTGCTGGGCACCTGCACCTCTCCCACCCATGGCTGGTGGCCGGCGATGAGTGCCCGGTCGTTGGAGTGCGCTGTCATGCTGACCGGACGGGTGTGCGGAACGGCCATCGGGATGGCGCCGAGTCCGATGGTCCGTCGCACACCCAGTCGCTCGGCGAGCAGACGGACCGCAGTGACGAAGCGTTCCCACTGCAGATCCGGTTCCAAGCCGGCGAGAAGCAGAAACGGCGTGCCCACGCTGTCGCGCAGTGCGTACAGGTTCAGTTCGGGGTCGTCGTAGTCGGTGAAGTGGTCAGTCTTGAACGTCATCAACGGCCGCCGGGACCGGTAGTCCAGCAGATCGTCGATGGCGAACGACGCGACCAGTTCACCTTCCAGCGTTTTCGTGAGGTGTTGGGCCGCCAGTCGGATGGCGTGACCGGCATCGGAAAATCCTTCGAGGGCGTGGACCAGAATCGGTCCGCGGCCGTCGGCGGACGAAAGCTGGGGCGCGGGTAGCTCGAGTTCGTACATTCGATCGGGTGTGTGGCCTTCCTGATCAGCCATGGGGGCAACTCCTCCCTTGTTCATGAACAACAACGCGCTGAGGCTGCCCTGCCTTCCCGGCCAGGGAAACAATTTCCACAGGAAGGATTTCATACACAACCAGGGTTGACCGGCGCCATTCGGGCACTCGATCTGACGGCGTTCGCTGGGAATCTTCCTGCCATGACCAAACACAAGTTCCGTTTCACCAGTCCTGGTGCTCTGATTGCCGCTCTGCCCGCAGTTCTCGGCTTCGTCCCGGAGAAGTCCCTGGTGCTGATTTCACTGGTGGAGGGCCGCATCGGCGCAGTCATGCGAGCGGATCTTGCCGAGGATCTGGGCGACAACGTCGGCCGCCTGGCTGAGATCGCTGCCAACTCGGGCGCTGAATCGGTGGTTGCGGTAGTGGTCGATGCAGATGGGGCGCTGTGCCCGATGTGCGCAGACGAGCACCAACGGCTCTGCGACACCCTGACCGAGGAACTCCGGAGTCACGGCGTGGCCCTCTACGCCGCGCATGTCGTCGATCGGGTCGAGGCTGGTGGCACCTGGCGTTGTATCGACGGTTGCGGGGATAACGGCACTGTTGAGGACCCGACGGCCTCACCGTTGGCCGCTGCGGCGGTTCTCGACGGCCGGCGCCTCTACGGCAGCCGTGCCGATCTACACGCAGTCGTCGCCCCGGCCGATCCGGTGTACACGGCCGCACTGGGCGAGTCCGTCCGATCATGCGCCTCGGTCCGCGACGTGGACTGGCAGAACGATCCCGATGGCTGTGGCCGTCGGGACGTGGAGCATGCCATCGCGGTGGCCAAACGGGTTCTCGACGGCATTGAGCCCGGCGATAATGAGCTCGCCGAGGTAGCGTGCAGCCTCACCGACATCGCGGTTCGCGACACTCTCTACGCGCTCGCGGTCGGTGCGGACGCGGCGGCAGCCGAGGCGCTATGGGCTCTGCTGGCTCGCAAACTTCCCGATCCATGGCGTGTGGAAGCACTTGTTCTGCTGGCTTTCTCGGCCTATGCGCGTGGCGACGGCCCGTTGGCCGGCATCGCACTGGAAGCTGCCCTGCGCAGCGATCCGGGCCATCGGATGGGCAGCATGCTCGACGTGGCCTTGCAATCGGGCCTGCGCCCGGAGCAGATTCGGGAACTGACCGGCGCCGGATACCGGCTCGCCAAACGGTTGGGGGTGCGGCTACCGCCGCGGCGGCAATTCGGCCGGGCTGGCTAGACCTTCTCCACCTTGACGGCGTGGGCCATCTCGTGGGGCAACTCGACGTTCTCGTGACCGCCCACCACGATTGTGACGTCACCATCAGAGCTTGTCTGGACCAGCACTCGGGCGTTGGGCACTACGCCGGCCTCTTTGAGGCGGCCGATCAGGGCGGCATCGCCCTGGACGTGTTCGGTGAGTTGACGTACCACCACCGCTACCGAGTCCCCGACGGGCAATTCCGTCAGCCGCACCAGCCCGGCCCGTTCCATACCAGTGTCCTGCTCGGGCAGGCCGAGCAGCGTCAGGCCGGGAATGGGATTACCGAAAGGCGAGACGGTCGGATTGTCGAGCACCGCGATCAGGCGGCGCTCGACGTCCTCGCTCATCACGTGCTCCCACCGGCAGGCCTCGGCGTGCACCTCTTCCCACGGCAGGCCGATGATGTCTACCAGCAGGCGTTCGGCAAGGCGGTGCTTGCGCATCACCGCGATAGCTAGCCGCCGTCCCTTATCGGTCAGTTCGAGGTGCCGGTCGCCGGCGACCTGCAGCAGGCCGTCTCGCTCCATCCGCGAAACCGTCTGGCTCACCGTCGGCCCACTCTGGTCGAGCCGCTCCGCGATTCGCGCGCGCAACGGGACGACGCCCTCTTCCTCGAGGTCGTAAATCGTGCGCAGGTACATCTCGGTGGTGTCGACCAGATCGTTCATCAGGGCACCCTTCGTCGCCCCGATTCTATAGGCCCAGCCAGTCGAGACAGGTCAGCTCGCGTAGGAGCGCAACTTCTCGGCCCGCTCGCCGTTGCGCAACTTGGTCATGACCTCGCGCTCGATCTGGCGGACCCGCTCCCGGGAGAGACCGACCAGCTTGCCGATCTGGTCGAGGGTGCGGGGCTGACCGTCGTCGAGGCCGAAGCGCAACCGGATCACCTGCTGCTCACGCTCATCGAGGGTGGCCAGCACGTGGCGGATGTCGGTGTGCAGCAGTTCAGCGATCACCGCGTTCTCCGCCGACATCGCTTCGGCATCTTCGATGAAGTCGCCCAGCGGGGCCTCCTCATCGCTGCCGACCGGCATGTCCAGGCTCACCGGATCGCGGCTGTGCTCGAGCAGATCATTGATCTTTTCGACCGGAATGCCCGACTCCTCGGCCAGTTCCTCATCGGTGGCCTCGCGGCCGAGGCTCTGGTGCAACTCCCGCTTGATCCGCGCCAGCTTGTTGACCTGCTCGACCAGATGGACCGGCAGCCTGATGGTGCGACTCTGATCGGCCATACCGCGAGTGATCGCCTGACGAATCCACCAGGTGGCGTAGGTGGAGAACTTGAAGCCCTTGGTGTAGTCGAACTTCTCCATCGCGCGGATCAAGCCGAGGTTGCCCTCCTGAATAAGGTCCAGCAGTGGCATACCGCGGCCGGTATAGCGCTTGGCCAGCGACACCACCAGACGCAGGTTGGCCTCCAGTAGATGCCGGCGCGCCGCCTGTCCGTCCCGCACGACAACAGCCAGGTCGCGCTTGCGGTTGTCACTCATGCGCTTGCGCGTCTCCAACAGATGCTGGGCGTAGAGACCTGCCTCGATCCGCTTGGCAAGCTCCACCTCGTCCTCGGCGGTGAGCAGAGCGGTCTTGCCGATCCCGTTCAGATAGACGCGCACAAGGTCGGCGGCTGGACTCTGAGCGTCCAGATCGCTGTCGTACCGGGTGGTGGCGTTTGCCATGGGTGCCTCCTGATCGGATCCTGCTGTCGAAAGGTCCAACGCTCGACTGCAGCGAAGAGTTCCCCGGCGCTGGCTAAATCACACCCTCTGAACTGCGAAAACAGAAACGTGATTTAAGAATGTACTGAGAATGGCCGGTGTGCGGAGGTCAGCGGGCACGTTCTTCGCCGGGGCGCGCCGCCTGCGGTTGCGCGGTCGCGGTGAAGCCGGCCTCCAAAGCCGGCCGCTCAGCGCGAGGAAACAGCGCAGTGTTCTGCGGGGCGTCTGGGAAGCGCCGAGGCTCCTCGGCAGTCCGCGGCGGTCGGTCGTTGGCGATGAGAACCGCCATCCATGGCAGCGGAATGGAAGCGGCCAGAATCGCAAGGGACACAAGACCGTTGTGCCAGATGCTGTAGGCGACCGCAGCGGCGATGAACGCAGGGATGCGCCAGAACATCAACTTCAGGTACTTGCGCACCCGTGCGCGGTGCTGCTCCTCGTAGGAATACGCGGCCCGGGTGATGAGCACGGGTCGACCTTCGTCGTCGAATCCCAACTCGCGTTCCATGTCATCACTGTTCCACATAGGAGCCCCGTCAAACGAGAGGGGTTTTCTTACGGCAGTCTTACGCCCGGCCGCCCGCGCAAGGCACAATGGTTCTCATGCAGACCGATACGCTCGAACGCGCCGACAGCGACGAACGCGTCGACGACGGCTCCGATAACGACAGACCGAAGGTCTTCCACTACGTCAAGAAAGACAAGATCGTCGAGAGCGCGGTGATGGGAAACCATGTCGTCGCGCTATGCGGCGAGGTATTCCCGGTCACCCGTTCGGCCAAGCCAGGCTCGCCGGTGTGCCCAGACTGCAAGCGTATCTACGAATCGCTCAAGAAGGGCTGACGAGCGCGGCGGCTTCTTCGAATTCTTCCTCGGGCCCCACCGCCGGCCCGCCTTTGCCTACTTTGACTTCTCTGCGGGCTCGCCACCGGGCCCGCCATCGCGTCAGATGCGGTTGGGGGGCAGGCCATTCCTCCTGGATCGCCGCGTTGAGTTCTGCGCCCATCATGATGGCGAAGCCGAGGAAGAACGCGAAGAGCAGGAACGCGATCGGGGTGGCCAGTGCGCCATAGGTGTAGCCCGTGCGGGTGATGTATTGCAGATAGACCCGCAGGCAGGCGGTGGCTACCACGAAGACTGTCGTGGCCAGCACCGCGCCCCACACCAGTCGGTGCGTGGGGAGCGGTTCCGGTAGCGCGACACGATAGAGGACTGTCACAGCGGCTATCAGGGCCAGCACGAGCATCGGGTAGTACCCGAACCGCAGGACGTTGTCCCAGCTCTCCGGGATGTACTCGGCGATTTTGCGTGGTCCCAGTGCCATTAGGGGAGCTGTGGCGATCACGCCGACCAGCATCACGACGTAGATGCCGAGAGCGAAGAACCGTTGCCGCACAGGATGCCGAAGGGGGGTTTGGTCATGGGCCTCGACCACCGAGTCCACGAAGGCCGAGATCGCCGACGAGCCGGCCCACAGGCTTATGACGAACCCGATGGATACCACCTCGCCACGGGCGCCCTGGACGATGTCCTGGATCGTCGGCTCGATGATCTCGGTGACGATGTTCTTGGAGAAGAAGCTATTGGACGTGCTGATGAGTTGCTGCTGGATGGCCGGCAGGGTGTCCGGACCGAACAGCGGTGCGATGTAGGCGAGGCTTCCGAGCATCCCCAGCAACAACGGCGGCAGGGACAGCACCGACCAGAAGCCGGCCTGGGCCGACTCGGAGAAAATCGAGTCGTCCCAACTCTTGGAGAGGGTCCTTCTGGCGATGCGCCAGACATGATGGCGCGTCGGAGGGAGCGGCGTGCGGTCGGTCACGCCAAAAGGTCAGTCGGCCTGGCTGACTTCGAGCACCGCGTCCAGTTCGATCAGACGGGCCTGATGCTCGTTGGCGTGGTGCTGGCAGAACAGCAACTCCGCACCCGAAGGGAGTTTCGCCCGCACGCGGGCGGCCGCACCACAGCGGTCGCAGCGATCAGCCCTGGTCAGTTCCGGACTGGTCAGCGTTGCGTTCATGGGCTCCTCCAAAGGTGCTCAGCGCCCCCCGCTCAAAACGACGAGGCGACCCGGGGTACGTCTACTTTGTCAGACGTTCGCGGTGGCGCGCTTGTTCCCCGTCCATAACGATGTGTCGTGTCTCACTTTTCCGGCCGTTCTGCCAACCGGCACGATGGGAGCCGTGCGTTTGGTTCACCTCTGCACCGGACCCGACTGGGAGGCCGCCCAGGCGGTGGGCGAGATGCGCCCGGAGTCGTTGTCCACAGCGGGTTTCGTCCACCTCTCGACCCCTCAGCAGGTCCATTTGCCGGCCAACCGGCTCTTCGCCGGCCGGACCGACCTGATCGTGCTCTACATCGACCCGGGTGTGCTCACCGCGCCGCTGCGCTGGGAGCCCGGTGTCCCCGGCGATCCGGAGTCGATGCGCTTCCCACACCTGTACGGCGCTCTGCCGGCCGCCGCCGTCGTCGGCGCCGGACCGTATCGGCCAGGACCGGACGGGCGGTTCGCGCCGCTTATCCACAACCCGGCAGAGTGAGCGCAACAGCGGCCGGCGACTGACTGTTAGTTTTCCGGCAGTGGCCGGGCGCGAACCGCTGTGCGGGAAGCCCCCCATTCCGCAGAAGCGCCATGCGCCCGGCCACCTCTGAATAGGCTTCCGCCGTGAGCAAGGCACCCAAACTCGATGTCCGCGATGTGGCCGACGTCCCGTTGCGGGAGGTATCCGGCCTTGCGCTGCGCGGCGATGAGATCCTTGCCGTAGGTGATCGGGAGCCCACCGTCTTCACTGCTGCGGTGGGGCCCTGGCCGCTGCGTTGGCGGGCCACCGACCTGTCCGGCATCAACCTGCCCGACGGCGGAACCCAATTCGAGGCTGTCGTTGCGACCGGCCCGGACACCGTGCTGATCCTGCAGGAGCAACCCGCCCGAGTCCTGCACGTCGACCTTGCCGCCCCCGCACTGCTGGGCACCGTGCTCTTGGACATCCGGGAGGGCCACCCCCTGCGGGAGGCGTGGCTCGGTGACCGTTCCTCGCGCGGCGAGTCGCTGCTGCTGACCGACCGAGGCCATCTGCTGGTGGTCAAGGAGAAGGATCCCGCCGCCATCATCGAGTTCGGGCCGTCAGGCGATCAACCTGTCGGGTGGTGGCGCGGTGCCCCGCGGGCTGCCCCGGCGCCCGCCGACGCGACGCTCACCGACTTGGCGACTTGGACGCCGAATAAGGAACTGCGCAAACAACTTCCGGATATCAGCGACGCGACGGTCGGACCGGACGGATGCGTGTACGTGTTGTCCGATCAGGGCAGCGCCATCGCCCGTCTGCCCGACCGGCTTGCCCCGGCGGGCGGGGAAGTCGGAGCGGAGGCGGTGTGGCGCATCGCCGGCCGCCCGGAGAACGCCGAGGGGCTGGTCATCCTGGCTGATGGCACTGCCCTGGTCGGCGTGGACACCCCGTCCCCGCGGCGCAACCTGCTCCGACTGGAACCGCTGGAACTCAAACCCGCGTGAAGGCGATCAGCGGTTGGCCCGTGCCGCTGCCGCTGCCCGAACGTTGCTTGCGTTGATGCGGTCCGGAGCGGCGGCGGTGGCTGCGGCGACGACCTTCTTGTCGTTGCGGCTGTAGCCCGCGTCTATCTTCTTACGCAGCTTTGCTTCCTGGGGCTTGAGCTTCGGATTGAGCATCACCAGCGGCAGCGTGGGAGTGGGGACCAGATAGCTCGTCGTCACCCCGCCGAGGGAGTTGGTGGTCTTGGTGACGTTCCCCGCGGGGACCTTGGACAGGTTGGTGAACATCGAGGGAATGTGGACCAGCTGCGAGCCTGCGATGGCGTTCGCCACCGCCAGGGCGTTCGGCCGGTCCGGGAAGTCCGAGTAGCCGTCGTACTCTGCCGTGACCACCACGGTGTCGTACTTGGTGGGCACCGGGGTGGTGTACTGGTACTTCAGATTCTTGTCGTAACGGTTCTTGTTAAACAACGATCGACTGGAGTCGGCGACCACCACCACGTTGAGCTTGCTCTGGTCCGGAGCGCTCGAACTGGCCACGAGGCGTTTAAGTTCCTCGTCGACCACCAAAGCGCCGGCCGACAGCCCGACGAGGGTTACGTGTTCACCCGGCTGAAGCTGGGCCAGGGCTGCCTTGAGTGCCACATCGAGGTTGTCGGCGCCCTTGTTCACCGACTGACTCAGCGACATATCGGTCTTGCCGGTCACCGGGCCGGCCTGCTGCGGCCACGGGATGTTCTCGCGGCTGTAGTTCTTGAACGCGCCGTTGAGGATCGCCGCCATGGCGATCTCGGACAGGTTGCCCGCACCCATGCCGTTGACCATGAGCGCTTTGTTCGCCGCCTCGGCGGCGGTCGCCGTTGACATCGCCAGTGTGGCGGCGCAACCGGCGGTGGCCAGCGCTACGCCCATCGAGCGGATCGTTGCTCGCACTATGGAGGTCCTTCCCCGACTTGAATTTCCAGCTGTGTGATGCACGCCGGGCCTAGCCGGACCGCCGTTGGTGACTGCGCTCGGTGGCCGCCGCCTTGGGGGTGCCGTTGTTCGCGCGCCGCTCAGCGGCCGACCGGTTCGCGGAACGCTTCGGAACCGCCGCAGTCGCGCGTTGGGCGACCTCGGCAGCCACGGAGACTTTCGCCGGTGTATCGACCGGGACTGGCTGGGTCGCAGCCACCGGTGCTACCGCGTTCGCCGCCGGAGCAGTGGCGTCGTTGCGGATATAGGCACTGTCGATGATCTTCTTCAGTTCGGCTTCGCGCGGTTTCAGGGCCGGGAACAGTCGGACGAGTGGAAGCTGGGCTGCCGGAACCAGATAACTCGTCGTCACCCCGCCCATGCTGTTGGTCGTCGTGGTGATATTCGAACTGGGGACCGTGGACAGGTCGGTCAGCATCGCCGGCACGTGAACCAGCAGCGCACCGGCGGCCGCGTTGATCACAGCGATCAGTTTTCGGCGGTCGGGGAAGTCGGCGAACCCGTCGTACTCGGCGGTGACGACGGTGGTGTCGTACACCGTCTCCGGGGGCGGGCTGTAGGTGTAATCGAGGATTCCGTAGCGCTTGTTCTGATTGAACAGCATCCGGCTGGAATCGGCGGCCAACACTACCTTCAACCGGCTCTTGTCGGGGGCGTCGGGGTCGGTCAGCAGCCGTCGGAGTTCTTCGTCGACCACGAGTGCACCCGCGGACAGACCGACCAGCGTCACGTGTTCACCGGGCTTGAGCTGGGCCAGGGCGCTGTCGAGCGCGGCGTCCAGGTTATCCGCCCCGATATCGATTGATTCGCCCAGCCGTAGGCTGTTGGCGCCGGTGAGAGGCCGCGCCTCCTGCGGCCACGAGACGTTAATGCGCTGGTACCCGCCGAACTTGCCGCCGAGGATGACAGCCATCTGCACGAAGTTCAGATCGCCAGCGCCGAAGCCGTTCACCATCAGGGCGGTATTGGCTGCTGACGACGGTGTAGCCGTGGCCAGCGCAAGGGACGCGGCGCATCCGACAGACGCGAGTGTGAGGCCTACCGAACGTGTGAACTTGTGCACGTCAAATCCTGTCTCAGAAGAGGTTGGACGGGCCCCGACCTGAGAAAATCATATACTTACGATCAGGCTTCCGAAAACCTTGGAACGCTGGCGTAAATTTTTCGGGTTTCCAAGAGCCGATGTCGTACCGGGCCTGTAGAACAAACGCTGGTCGCTGGTTTTCGAAAAATTTCTGGTGGTGGGGGGAAATGTCGGATTTTGTTGAGTTGTGTGAAGAGTCCTTTGAGGCTCCTGAGGAATTGAGCAGCCTCTTGCGGGGCTTGGCAGACCAAGTGGACTCCGCGGTGCCGCTGAGACGAATTCGGTACGGGTCGGCGGCGGTCAAACTGCTCAAGCGCCAGTCCCCGGAAGGGTTTCTCATCGATTCCAGCCACGGTGACCTGCAAATGCTGCTGCCCGATGGCC
>CAZRFC010000050.1:0-484 GCA_964598975.1 uncultured Mycobacterium sp.
CTGCGGGTGGTCGTCGGCGAGCGGGAGATCCCGGCGGAATCCCTTGTGCGCAATCGGGATTCGCCGACTGTGATGCTGCGGACCCGTGATCCGCACGAGGTGCTCCGCGCGCTCGCCGACCGCACCGACGTGCTGCTGGAGGGTGGTCCCACGCTCGCCGGTGCCTTCCTGCGGGCCGGCGTGGTGCACCGGATCCTGGCCTACGTCGCGCCGATCCTGCTCGGCGGCCCGGTGACCGCGGTCGACGACGTCGGGGTGGCCAGCATCGCCAACGCACTGCAGTGGCGTTACGACGGTGTCGAACGCATCGGGCCGGACCTGCTGATCTCCCTGGTGCCCGGCAACGGGGACGGCTAGGTGTCTGCCGCCCACGCGGCGGTGATCATCCTGGCCGGTTTCGCCGCCGGCGCGATCAATTCCGTCGTGGGTTCTGGAACGCTGATCACTTTCCCGACATTGGTGACCCTGGGCCTTCCGCCGGTGA
>CAZRFC010000050.1:494-12675 GCA_964598975.1 uncultured Mycobacterium sp.
TGACCGGAACCTGGGGCTATCGGGCCGGGCTTTCCGGACAGTGGCATCGGCTGCGCTTCCAGCTACCCGCCCTGCTCGTCGGGGCGGCGATCGGCGCGTTCCTGCTGCTGCATCTGCCGGAGAAGGTGTTCATCCGGGTCGTGCCGGTGCTGCTGGTAATCGCGCTGATCCTGGTGGTGTTGGGGCCGCGGATCCAGGGTTACGCGCGCCGTCGCGCCGAGGCCGCCGGCCGCTCAGCCGACCATGTCTCGCAGCGCCGGATGGCGGCCTTGGCAGCGGGCACCTTCGGCATCGGAATCTACGGCGGTTATTTCACTGCGGCGCAAGGCATCCTGCTGCTCGGTCTGATGGGTGCACTGCTTCCCGAAGACCTGCAACGGATGAACGCCGCCAAGAACCTGATGTCGCTTCTGGTTAATGTGGTCGCCGCCACCGGATACGTTCTGGTGGCGTTCGACCGGATCGACTGGTCGGTCGTTGGCCTGGTCGCGGTCGGATCGGTTGTCGGGGGTTGGCTCGGCGCGAAGTACGGACGGAAGCTGTCCCCGACGGCGCTCCGGGTTTTCATCGTGTGTGTCGGCGTGATCGGACTTCTCCGACTGCTGGCGTTGGGCTGAGCCCCACTCAGCAGGGCGTTGGGGCAGGCCGCCCCCACAGATTGGGGGTTGCCGCGTTGTCGTAGCCGGAGACGAAATCCACGCATGTACCGGCTGTTTCGTCGAACTTCAGACGGTGGATCGCGCCGACGTTCCCGCCGTAGACATGAATGCTGATCGACACGTCATCGGAGTTATTGGTGACGCGATGCCAGTCGCCGATGGTCGGCGACACGGCGTCGACGTCACCCTGCGTCATCACCGCGCTCTTGCCGGTGCCAACCGGAAGTCCCTCGCGCAGTTCGTATTCCTCGGCCTGCTCACTGCCGCGGAGCTGCCCGACCAGTCCCCAGACCGTGTGGTTGTGCACCGGGGTGCGCTGGCCCGGGCCCCAGACGAAGCTCACCATGCTGAACCGTTCGAGGGGATCGCAGTGCAGCAGATACTGTGCGTAACGATCCGGTCGTGCGGTCGCATACTCCTCGGGCAGCCAGTCGTCCTGGCTGACCAGTTCGCGCAGCAATTGGCCACCCCGGTCCAGCACAACTGACTCGTCGTCGGTGCTCTCGATCAACTCGGTCAGGCCGCGTACGAATCTGCGCAGCGGGGCGATCCGGTCGCCGGCGATATCGGACAAGGGGTCCCCGCTTTCGGTCTAGCGCTGCAGCGCTTTGTGTTCGATCAGGTCGCGGGAACCGCCGGCGCCGAGGCGCTCCCGGAAAGCCTGAACGGTGTAGCTGACGACGGTGGCGTCGTCGCGTGCCCGGGCGCTCGCCGAACGGGGAAGCGCGAACAACGGGCCCATTTCGCCGAAGTAGTCACCCTCTCCGGCTACTTTCACCAGTTCCTCACCGCCGCTGGGCAATTCACGGAAGAGTTCGATTTCTCCCTGGGCGACGATGTAGATGGAATCACCCATCGTGCCCTGTTCGAACAGCACCTCACCGGCGGTCAGTTCGATGGTCTGAGGTTCGTGCTCGGTGGCCGACATGTGCGGGACGAGTTCGACGACCCGGTCGGCCAGAGGCAGCATCCGGGTGTCGTGGGTGGCCACCACCACCACCCGTTCACCGGAGGCAAGTTCGCGGATCAGCCGCAGCACTTCTTCGACCTGGATGTAGTCCAAATGAGCGGTCGGCTCGTCGGCGATCAGCAACGGCGGGTCCAACGCGATAGCGCGGGCTACCGCGACCCGCTGCTGCTGCCCGCCGCTCATATCGCCCGGCCGGTGGTGCATCCGCTGGGCCAGGCCAACCCGGGTCAGCAGTTCGGCGGCCCGATCCCGGGATTCGGCGCGGCCCATCCGGGCCGCCCGCATCGGCACCATGACGTTCTCGATGGCGGTCAGGCTGGACACCAGGTTGAAGGCCTGGAAGACGATTCCGACGGTGTTGCGCCGGTACTCGGAGAGCTGCTTGGCATCCAGCGCGGTGAGGTCCAGGTCACCGAACTCGATCCGGCCGGCGGTGGGCTTCAAGATCCCACCCAGGCACGACAGCAGCGTCGTTTTCCCACATCCGCTCGGGCCCAGCAGGATTGCCAGCGAGCCCTCGGCGATGTCCAGGCTGAGGCCGTCGATGGGCCGCACGGTGTCCTCGCCGCTGGCGTACTCCATGACCAGGTCCTTGATCCGCAGATCTGCCATGCTCAGGGTCCTCCGAATGCCATTGCCGGATCGACGACCACCGCCCGGCGCAGCCCGGCGAGGCTGGCGAGCACCCCGATGGTAACCGCGACGACGGGGAGCAGGATGAACGCGAGTTGCGGGATGTCCACCCGCATCGGGAACAGCGGGCCGAGCAGAACCGACAGCACCCCGCCGAGGAGAGCCGACAGGACTGCCACGATGACGGCCTGCATAGCCAGCCCGGCCAGGATGGACCGGGTGGGGACCCCGACCGCTTTGAAGACCGCGAAATCGCGGGTTCGCTCCAGCGCCGACATGTAGATCATCGAACCGACGATCATCGCGGCGACCACCCACAGCAGTCCGGCCATCAGGCTCATCGCCTGGCGCGCCCCGGTAAGGGCGCGCAGCAAGTCATTGATGGCACCTGCCCGATCAACCAGTTTGAAGCCGCTCGGGGCGCGCTCCGGCGATCCGATCACGCCGATTGACGAGATCAGCGACTGGCCGGAGAACAGCAACTTCTGCGCACCGGCGACGGTGAGGAAAACGTTGGACTGGCCGGCCAGCGCAGTCGAGTCGTCGACGATTCCGACGACCTCTATGTTGCGGGAACCGATTTCGACGATTGCCCCGATCGGCCGATCCATGGTGTTGGACACCGCGGCCTCGTGTGGTTCCGACGGCGGCCGACCCTGTTCCATGGCCGGCATCCCGGGGCCCTTCTCGGGAGCTCCGAATACGTTGACGCTCCGGGCAGATCCATTGCTGTCCGGCATGGTTGCGCTGCCGTATACCAGCGGCACCGCGACCTCGACGCCCGGAATCTGCAGCTTGGTCGCCGGAAACGCCGATGAGCCCAGGAACGGTCCGGTGGCGCCCGATTTCACCAGGTAGGAGTCGAGTCCCAACGAGTCGACGGTGCGAGTGGCCTCCACCCGGAAGCCGTTGGCCAGGCCGGTGAGGACCAGCGTCATGGCGAAGACCAATCCGGTCCCGACGATGGCGATCACGAATCGGCGCTTGCGCCACTGCAGGTCGCGCAGCGCCGCGGTCAGCACGTCGTCACCCGCATGGGGGCGAGGGTACCGACCCGCTGGACCACCCCGCGAATGCTTTGACCAATTCGGTGCAAGTCAGTGCGCATCATCGACGGCTTGGGCCTTTCGGCCGCCGATAAACAGGGCGATCACGGCGCCAGCCAGGCAGACGATGGTGGTGATCCAGAAAATCGAGCCGTACTGCATGGCGAAGGCGGTGCGGTAGCGCTGCGCTTCGGCGGCGACCCTGGCGGCCAGATTGTCGCCGGTGGCGGCGGGCAGGGTCGCGACGATCTGGTTGAACCGATAGAGGCCCCACGCGGTGAGCGCGGCGACACCGATCAGCATGCCGGTCATCCGGGCGACGACCACCAGCGACGACGCGATGCCGTGCTGGGCAGAGGGCACCACTCGCAGTGCGGCGGAGGTCAGCGGCCCGATCACCAGACCGAGGCCGAAGCCGGCCAGCGCCAGGTCGGTGTCGAACACCGGCAGGGACAGCGGACCGATGTGGTGACGGGCAGAGAGCACATCAAGGCCCCATTTGGACACCAGCCAGTAGGCGAACGCGGCGATCAGCATCCCGGTGACGGCCACCGACCGGTCGCCCAGTCGGGTGGCCAGCCAGCCCCCCAGCAGGGCACCTACCGGCAGGGCGATGAGGAAGTGCAGCAGCAGCAGTGCCGCCCCGGTCTGGTCCTTACCGAGCACGCCCTGACCGAACAACTCAACGTTGACCAACGTCACCATCAAGGCCGCGCCGGCGCACATTGAGGTGCCAAGCGAGGACAGGAACGGGCCGAACCGAACACCGTGCGGTTCGATCAGCCTGGTGCGAGCGAAGCGCTCCCACACCGCGAACGCGATGGCAACCACGGCAGCGCCGATGACTAGTGGCACACCGTAACTCGGCAGCACCTGCTTTCCGTCCGGAGACGGGTTGTACAACCCCCACACCGCCAGGCCGAGCGCCACTGCCAGCAGGACACCGCCTACCACGTCGACCCGTTCGGGCTCCGCGCTGCGTTCATGGGCGGGAAGGCTGAGATGGATCAACACCATTGCGATGAGCGTCAGTGGCACGTTGATCCAGAAGACGTCACGCCAGGTGTTGAGCAGCCACACCACCCCGATTCCGTACAGGGGGCCGAGCACGCTGCCGAGTTCCTGCGCAGCGCCGATACCGCCGAGCACCGAGGCGCGACTGCGCGCCGACCAGAGGTCGGCGGCCAGTGCCAGGGTGACGGGCAGCAGGGCGCCGCTCGCGATGCCCTGGATGAGCCGGCCGATCACCAGCGTGGTGAGATCATTGGACAGTGCTGTCACCACCGAGCCGACGGCGAAGGCGAGCAGGCTGGCCTGCAGCACGAATTTGCGGCCCAACCGGTCCGACAACCGGCCCAGCAACGGCATTGCGGCGATATAGCCCAGCAGATACCAGGTGATGATCGGGGTGACCTGCTGGATCTTGTTGATCGGGATCCCGACCGACCGCATGATGTCGACCATGATCGTGACCACGACATAGGTGTCGAGTGCCCCGAGCAGAACGGCAAGGCTCCCTGCACCGATCGCGATCCGTCGGTTGCTGCCGCCGCTGCGGGTCAGGGCGGTGGCCGATTCAGCGGGAGGGGTTGGAGCCTGCGGCATCACACCGCCGGCTTGGTGACGGTGACCGGCTTGTCCCACTCCGAGAGGGTCAGGGAGACGGTGTTACCGGCACTTTGTTCCACTTGGGCCTGAACCAACTGGTTCGGGGCCTTCTTCTCGATCCACACCGTGGCGGGCAGCGGACCGCTCGCCTTGAGCTGGGGGATCAGCTTGTTGACCGCATCCGCGGTGACCTTGCCGGTGATCTTGACCGACGGCACCCCGCCGATGGTCTCGAAGCTTTCGGATTTGGCCTCACTGAGGCTGGACAGCATGTTGGCCAGTCCGGTGCTGGGGTTGAGGATCACCGAGGGGTCGTAGATCTCGGCCGCAGGCCCCATGTCCAGCCAGTTGTTCGGAGTCAGCGCCGCGAAGAGGGTGCCGTCCAGGACCACCAACTCGGCGTCCAGGTCCGAGCCGCCCATGGTGATCTTCGCGCTGCCCTTGACCGCGGTGGCCGGAACATTGGTCAGGTCGGCGGACAGCGTCTTCACCGGCAGGCCCTCCACCTTGCCGTTCACCGCGATTTCCAGGTGCCCGCTCTTGAGCGCCTTGGTGGCGGCGACCGATTGGGTAACCAATCCGGCGGCCTCGGGCAATGGCTCGTCGGCCTTCTTGGAGCACCCCGAGGCGAATGCGGTGAACACCGCGGCGGACAGCAGGACCGTGAGAACAGCGAGCATGCGGCGGATCGTCGACATGTCCTGCATCGTAGTGGGTCGCCGGCGCCGGTCGGTGGCAGCGAGGCCGGGGTTGCGCGCTCGTGACCCGGTCGATATTACTGAGCGCATGCGCGGTGACCTGGAATTTCGGCACGTTCCGGCCGGTACCGGCGACGCGGCCGATCTAGTGGCCGCCATGGTGGCCGAGATGCGGGTTCTCTACGACGGACTGGACCTGGAGGCCCCGGACATGCCGAAGGCGGGCCCGGAGGAACTGAGCCCGCCCGGCGGCGCCTACCTGGTGGGTTACCGGGACGGCGTTGCGGTGTGCGGGGGCGGGATCAAGCGGCTCCCGGACGGGACGTGCGAGATCAAAAGGATGTACGTCGTCCCGCACGCCCGCCGGTCCCGGGCGCTGCTGGCGGCGCTCGAGAACGCCGCGCGCGCGATGGGTTACCGGACCGCCCGCCTGGACACCGGTGGCCGCCAGCCTCACGCCATGGCGTTGTACGAGGCCGCCGGCTATCGGCGGGTCGGGAACTTCAACAACAATCCGGCCGCGGAGTTCCACGGCGAGAAGCGGCTAGATTAGGCGGATGTTCACCGGCATCGTGGAGGAACTCGGCGAGGTAGTCGGCACCGATAATCTCGGGGATTCGGCGCGGCTGACGATTCGCGGCGACCTGGTGACAGGTGATGCGCGCCACGGTGATTCGATCGCCGTCAACGGCGTGTGCCTGACGGTGGTGGAGGTACTGCCCGCGGGCCGGTTCACCGCCGACGTGATGGCCGAAACGCTCAACCGGTCGAGCCTGGCCGCCTTGTCCGCCGGAAGCCGGGTCAATCTGGAACGGGCCGCCGCGGTCAACAGCCGACTGGGCGGACACATCGTCCAAGGCCACGTCGACGGCACCGGGGCGGTGATCTCGCGCACCCCGTCGCAGCATTGGGAGGTGGTGCGGATCGCGCTGCCCGCCGCGCTGTCCCGGTACGTGGTCGAGAAGGGGTCGATCACCGTTGACGGTGTCTCCCTGACCGTGTCGGCAATCGGTGACGACTGGTTCGAGGTCTCACTGATTCCGACGACGCTGGCGATGACGACGCTGGGGACTGCCACCGTCGGCACACCGGTCAACCTTGAGGTCGACGTGATCGCGAAGTACGTCGAGCGTCTGCTGGGTGAACGCCGGTAAGGGCCACCCGCGCAGGGTGGTTCATACTGTCTGCAGCAATTATCAACGGGCAGGCGACACACGATGACGAGATTGGACACCGTCGAACGGGCGGTTGCCGACATCGCCGCGGGCAAGGCCGTCGTCGTCATCGACGATGAGGACCGCGAGAACGAAGGCGATCTGATCTTCGCCGCCGAAAAGGCGACCCCGGAATTGGTGGCCTTCATGGTCCGCTACACCTCCGGCTACCTGTGCGTACCGTTGGACGGGGCCGTCTGCGACCGCCTGGGCCTGTTGCCGATGTATGCGGTCAACCAGGACAAGCACGGCACCGCCTACACCGTCACCGTCGACGCCAAAGAGGGCGTGGGAACAGGCATCTCGGCGTCCGACCGTGCCACCACCATGCGCGCCCTGGCCGACCCCGACACCGTGTCGGACGACTTCACCAAACCCGGGCACGTGGTGCCGTTGCGGGCCAAGGAAGGCGGGGTGCTGCGCCGGCCCGGACACACCGAGGCCGCCGTGGACCTGGCCCGGCTCGCCGGCCTGCAGCCCGCCGGAGCGATCTGTGAGATCGTCAGCCAGAAGGATGAAGGCTCGATGGCGCAGACCGACGAGTTGCGGATCTTCGCCGATGAGCACGACCTCGCCATGATCTCCATCGCCGACCTGATCAAGTACCGGCGCAAGCACGAGAAGCTCATCGAGCGGATTGCCGAGGCGCGCATCCCGACCGCGCACGGCGAGTTCCGGGCCGTCGGTTACGCCAGCATCTACGACGACGTCGAACACGTTGCGCTGGTGCGCGGCGAGATCGCCGGACCGGAGAACGACGGCCAGGGCGTGCTGGTTCGGGTGCACTCCGAATGCCTCACTGGGGACGTCTTCGGCTCCCGCCGGTGCGACTGCGGTCCGCAGCTCGACGCCGCGATGGCGATGGTCGCAGCAGAGGGCCGCGGCGTGGTCCTCTACATGCGGGGCCACGAGGGCCGCGGCATCGGCCTCATGCACAAGCTGCAGGCCTACCAGTTACAGGACGCCGGTGCCGACACGGTGGACGCCAACCTTGAACTCGGACTGCCCGCCGATGCCCGCGACTACGGCATCGGGGCGCAGATCCTGGTCGATCTCGGCGTGCGCTCGATGCGGCTGCTGACCAACAACCCCGCCAAACGGGTGGGCCTGGACGGATACGGGCTGCAGATCGTCGAGCGGGTCGCGCTGCCGGTCCGAGCGAACGCCGAGAACATCCGCTACCTGAAGACAAAACGCGACCGCATGGGCCACGAGCTGGCCGGCCTGGAGGACTTCGACGACCGTCTGCCCGGCGATCTGGGCGGGGCAGTGTGAGCGTTCGCGGAGCACGCCGATGAGCGGTGCGGGCATCCCCGATGTTCCCGAGATGGACGCCTCGGATGTGACACTGGCCATCGTCTCCAGCACCTGGCATGCGCAGATCTGTGACGCCCTGCTCGAGGGTGCGCTGCGGGTTGCCGAGCAGGCGGGAGTGATCGCGCCGACGGTGGTCCGGGTACATGGCGCCATCGAGATCCCGGTGGTCGCCCAGGAGTTGGCCCGCAACCACGACGCGGTGGTGGCACTCGGGGTGGTGATCCGCGGTGAGACACCGCATTTCGACTACGTCTGCGACGCGGTCACCCAAGGTCTGACCCGGGTGTCGCTGGATGCTTCCACCCCGGTGGCCAACGGTGTGCTGACCACCGACAACGAACGTCAGGCCGTCGACCGGGCCGGCCTGCCCGGTTCAGCGGAGGTCAAGGGCGCGCAGGCCACTGCCGCGGCGCTGTCCACCGCGCTCACCCTGCGTCAACTGCGCGCATGACCGAGGTTTGGGACGCAGAGTTTCGGCCGCGGTTGGTGCCGAGGCTGGCCTGGGCGGCGGCAGGATCACTGGCGCTGGCCGGGATTCTGGTGGGGGTCTTTAACGACAGATCCTCCGGCGCGTTCCTGAGGGTCGCCGACCAGGTCGCCTACGCCGGACTGGCCGTGGTCCTGGCCGGGGCCATCGTCGCGGTGCTGACCCGACCGCGGCTGCGGGTCGGGCCATCCGGTCTGGCCGTACGGAACGTCCTCGAAGAGAGACTGATTCCCTGGTCCGACGTGGTCGACATCTACTTCCCGGTGGGTAAGCGCTGGCCCCGGGTGGAACTCCAGGCCTACGAGTACGTTCCGGTGCTGGCCATCCAGTCCTTCGATCGGGACCGGGCGGTCGACGCGATGGACACGGTGCGGAAACTGATGGCTCGGTACCAGCCCGAAAAGGACTGAACCAGGGCTTCGAGCGTGACACGCTCGGTCGCGCAGGGTTGGCCCGGTACTAACCTGAGTAGGTGCCCGATCCCGCCACCTACCGACCGGCGCCCGGGTCAATTCCGATCGAGCCGGGTGTGTATCGGTTCTCCGATCCGCACGGCCGGGTCATCTACGTCGGCAAGGCCAAGAGCCTGCGTAGCCGGCTGACGTCGTACTTCGCCGACATCGCCGGTCTGCACCCGCGGACCCGCCAGATGGTGACGACGGCGGCCAAGGTGGAGTGGACCGTGGTGACCACGGAGGTCGAGGCTCTTCAGCTCGAATACAACTGGATCAAGGAGTTCGATCCGCGGTTTAACGTCCGCTACCGCGACGACAAGTCCTATCCGGTGCTCGCCGTGACACTCAACGAGGAGTACCCGCGGCTGATGGTCTACCGCGGACCACGCCGCAAGGGTGTGCGCTACTTCGGGCCGTACTCCCACGCCTGGGCGATCCGGGAAACCCTCGACCTGTTGACCCGGGTTTTTCCCGCTCGCACCTGTTCGTCGGGAGTCTTCAAGCGGCACAGTCAAATCGAGCGCCCATGCCTGTTGGGCTATATCGACAAGTGCTCGGCCCCGTGCGTGGGCCGCGTGAGCGCCGAGCAGCACCGCAGGATCGTCGGGGATTTCTGTGATTTCCTCTCCGGCCGGACCGATCGTTTCGCTCGCGACCTGGAACGGCAGATGGCCGTGGCCGCCGCCGAACTCGATTTCGAACGCGCGGCGCGACTTCGCGATGACCTCGGTGCGCTCAAGCGGGCACTGGAGAAGCAGGCCGTGGTGCTCGGTGACGGCACCGACGCCGACGTGGTGGCTTTCGCCGACGACGCCCTGGAAGCCGCCGTTCAGGTCTTCCACGTACGGGGCGGCCGGGTCCGCGGCCAGCGTGGCTGGATCGTCGAGAAGCCCGGGGATCCCGGGGAGTCTGCCGAAGCCGCACTGGTGGAGCAGTTCCTCACCCAGTTCTATGGCGACCAAGCGGAATTGGACGGCGCCGCAGACGAATCCGTCAACCCCGTCCCGAAGGAGGTGCTGGTTCCCTGCCTGCCGCCCAACGCCGAGGAATTGGCCACCTGGCTGTCCGGGCTGCGCGGTTCGCGGGTGGTGCTGCGGGTGCCGCAGCGGGGCGACAAGAAAGCACTGGCCGATACCGTGCACCGCAACGCCAAGGAGGCGCTACAGCAGCACAAATTGCGACGTGCCGGTGATTTCACCGCGAGATCGGCTGCGCTGCAGAACATCCAGGAATCGCTGGGTCTCGCCGACGCACCCCTGCGGATCGAGTGCATCGACATCAGCCACGTCCAGGGAACCGACGTCGTGGGCTCCCTGGTGGTCTTCGAGGACGGTCTTCCGCGCAAGTCCGATTACCGGCACTTCTCCATCCGGGAGGCGGCCGGGGAGGGGCGCTCCGACGATGTGGCTTCGATCGCCGAGGTGACGCGGCGGCGCTTTCTGCGGCACGTCCGTGACACCGCCACGCTCGGCGAGGAGTCGGGATCGGAGGCCGCCAGGCCGCGCCGGTTCGCCTACCCGCCGAACCTTTTCGTCGTGGACGGCGGCGCTCCCCAGGTCAACGCCGCCCAGTCGGTACTCGACGAACTCGGGGTCGGCGACGTCGCGGTCATCGGACTGGCCAAGCGGCTCGAGGAGGTATGGGTCCCGGGTGAGCCGGACCCGCTGATCATGCCGCGTAACAGCGAGGGGCTGTACCTGCTGCAACGGGTGCGTGACGAGGCCCACCGCTTCGCGATCTCCTATCACCGCAGCAAGCGCTCCAAACGGATGACCGAGTCGGCACTGGATACCGTGCGGGGCCTCGGGGAGACCCGCCGCAAGGCATTGGTCACCCACTTCGGATCGGTGGCCCGCTTACGCCAGGCAACCGTCGCCGAGATCACGGAGGTGCCCGGAATCGGTGCCGCAACTGCTGCCGCAGTTCTCGATGCGCTCGGCGTGGGGCAAGAATCAGCCGATCCGGTCAGTTGGGACACAACTGCCGAGATGGTGGACGATGATGCTCAACAAGCCTTATGACCGAGATTCCCATGACTGACAACGTGACGACTGAACCTGTTGACGGGACAGCCGACACCTCGGCGATCGACGTGGTGCTGGTCACCGGTCTGTCCGGGGCGGGTCGGGGAACCGCCGCGAAGGTTCTGGAGGACCTCGGGTGGTATGTCGTCGACAACGTGCCACCCGAACTGATCGCCCGGATGGTTGACCTGGGTCTTGCTGCCGGTTCCCGAATCACCCAACTCGCGGTGGTGATGGACGTCCGCTCGCGTGGCTTCACCGGCGATCTTGACGCCGTTCGCAAGGACCTCGCCGTCCGCAACATCACACCGCGTGTGTTGTTCATGGAGGCATCCGACGAGATCCTGGTGCGCCGCTACGAGAACAACCGGCGCAGCCATCCTTTGCAGGGCAACCAGACTCTGGCCGAAGGCATTGCCGCCGAACGGGCGATGCTTGCCCCGGTGCGGGCAACGGCCGACCTGATCATCGACACGTCGACATTGTCGGTGCCCGCGCTGCGCGCCGGTATCGAGAACGCCTTCGGCGGCGAGACGGTCGCGCAGACCGCCGTGACTGTGGAGTCCTTCGGATTCAAGTACGGACTGCCGATGGACGCCGACATGGTGATGGACGTCCGTTTCCTGCCCAACCCGCACTGGGTGGACGAACTGCGCCCGCAGACCGGCCAATCCCCGGCGGTTCGCGATTACGTCCTGGCACAACCCGGTGCCACGGAATTCCTGCAGACCTACCATCAGCTTCTGAAATTGGTGGCCGCGGGCTATCTGCGTGAGGGAAAGCGGTATATGACGGTGGCGATCGGCTGCACCGGGGGCAAGCACCGCAGCGTCGCGATCGCAGAGGCATTGGCCGGGTTGCTCGCCGAGAACCGGCTGCTGTCGGTTCGGGTCCTGCACCGGGATCTGGGGCGCGAATGAGCGTCGGTCCGGATGGCGGCAGTTCACGTATCGTGGCCCTGGGCGGGGGACACGGGCTCTATGCGACGTTGTCCGCTGCGCGCCGGCTGACGCCTCATGTGACCGCGGTCGTGACCGTGGCCGACGATGGTGGCTCCTCGGGGCGGCTGC
>CAZRFC010000050.1:12685-15599 GCA_964598975.1 uncultured Mycobacterium sp.
CGCACGCGCATGGCGGGCAGGCGCACGGCCGTTTGCCAGGCGGCCAGCAGGTCATCCAACACGGGATAGAGGGTGGTTTCGGGCGGGTCTAACGGCCGTACCAGATAACGGTCTATCCCCACTTCGTTGATGCTGCGGATGGCGTTGGCCGCCTTGGCATCTGACAGCCCACACGGCAGGCTTTGGGCCACCATCATCCAGCACCGATTCGGCGGCAGCGGCGCGTTGGCCGGGCATCCGATCGGCAATCTGATGCTGGCCGGGCTCAACGAGGTTCTCGCCGACCCGGTGGCCGCCCTCGACGAACTCGGTCGCATCCTGGGCGTGAAGGGTCGGGTTCTGCCGATGTGCCCGGTGGCACTTCAGATCGAGGCCGACGTCGCAGGCCTGGAGAGCGACCCGCGGATGAGTCGGGTGATCCGCGGACAGGTCGCGGTGGCCACCACCCCCGGAAAGGTGCGGCGCGTCCGGCTGCTGCCCGGCGATCCGCCCGCCACCCGCCAGGCGATCGATGCGGTGATGAATGCCGACCTCGTGGTGCTCGGACCAGGCTCCTGGTTCACCAGCGTCATTCCGCATGTGCTGGTTCCCGGGCTGGCCGCCGCGCTCAAGGCGACGACCGCCCGACGGGCTCTGGTGTTGAACCTGGCCGCCGAACCGGGCGAGACCGCGGGCTTCTCCGCCGAGCGTCACCTGCACGTTCTGGCCCAGCACGCGCCCGGATTCACGGTGCACGAGATCGTCGTCGATGCTGCTCGGGTGCCGTCTCAGCGGGAGCGCGACCAGTTGTGCCGCACCGCCGCCATGTTGGAAGCGACGGTTTCGTTTGCTGACGTCTCCAGACCTGGTACACCTTTACATGACCCGGCGAAGCTGGCCGCGGCGCTGGAGGCTGTACGGTCGCGGGGCGTGGAGTCCCCGACGACCACCGTGCCGACCGCCGCCCCGGTGTCGCCGGCCCGGGACGCCGGCGGCCAACTCCGAGAAGGACCGAGAGGTGACGAGCTGTGGCGATGACAGCTGAGGTGAAGGATGAGCTGAGTCGCCTCGTCATCAACTCGGTGAGCGCGCGGCGCGCCGAAGTGGCTTCGCTGCTGCGGTTCGCCGGTGGCCTGCACATCGTTTCGGGACGGGTGGTCGTCGAAGCCGAGGTGGATCTCGGCAGCATCGCCCGCCGTCTGCGCAAGGACATCCACGACCTTTACGGGTACAGCTCGGTGGTACACATGGTGTCCGCCACCGGCATTCGCAAGAGCACGCGCTATGTGGTGCGGGTGGCCAAAGACGGTGAAGCGCTGGCGAGGCAGACTGGCCTGCTGGACATGCGCGGCCGACCCGTCCGTGGCCTGCCGGCCCAGGTGGTCGGGGGCAGCATCGCCGACGCCGAGGCGGCCTGGCGGGGCGCTTTCCTGGCGCACGGCTCGCTGACCGAGCCGGGCCGGTCCTCGGCTCGTGAGGTCAGCTGCCCGGGACCCGAGGCAGCACTTGCGCTGGTGGGTGCGGCCCGCCGCCTGGGGGTGAGCGCCAAGGCCCGTGAGGTGCGCGGTATCGATCGGGTGGTGGTTCGCGACGGTGACGCCATCGGAACATTGCTGACCCGAATGGGTGCTCAGGACACCCGGCTGGTCTGGGAGGAGCGGCGGATGCGCCGCGAGGTCCGTGCCACCGCCAACCGGCTGGCCAATTTCGACGACGCCAATCTGCGCCGCTCGGCCCGCGCGGCGGTGGCTGCGGCGGCCCGGGTGGAACGGGCACTGGAGATCCTCGCCGACACCGTGCCCGACCATCTCGCCGCGGCCGGGAAGCTTCGGGTCGAACATCGACAGGCTTCGCTGGAGGAGTTGGGGCGACTCGCCGATCCGCCGATGACCAAGGATGCCGTCGCCGGGCGGATCCGGCGGCTGCTCTCAATGGCCGACCGCAAGGCCAAACAGGACGGCATTCCCGATACCGAGTCGGCCGTCACCCCGGATTTGCTTGAAGACGCCTAACTCTTAGCCGGTTCGGGTAACGGCTGGGAGTTCATCGCCCACCGGATGCCGCCGACCATCGCGCGCCCGGCCATCCGGATGGCGGTGGCCTCGACGGGTGGCAGGTAGGGCAATCGCAGCGGCAGCCGCGCCCATGACGGCAGCATCGCAATCGACGTCGCCGCGACCACTCCGTAGGGTCCGCGGGCCAGCAGTGGCAGCGGGGGAGTGATCAGCAGGAAGCGGGCGGCATCCCGGGCCGCCTCAGTACTGCGCAACTCCGGCCGGAACGCCTCGATGCGCTCGCTGAGTTCGGCTTCGGTGCGCGGTGGGTCCAGCACACCCAGAGCAGTGGCGACCCTGGCGGTGTCGGCCACGTAGCCGTCACGACCGGCCTGGTCCAGCGGCCTGGCGCCGTAGAGTCGGTGCGCCAGCAGGAAGCTGTCGATCTCGGCGATGTGCACCCACTCCAGCAGGTGCGGGTCGTCGGCGCGGTAGGGACGCCCGTCCGGCGCGATCCCGTGGACACGGCGGTGAATACCACGCACCTTGTCCACCGCTCGCTGGGCGTCGCGGGCGGTGCCGAACGTGGTGACCGCCAGAAAGGCGCTGGTGCGCTGCAGCCGTCCCCATGGGTCACCCCGATAGTCGGAGTGCTCGGCCACCCCCGCCATCGCCAACGGGTGCAGCGACTGCAGCAGCAGGGCGCGCAGCCCGCCGACGAACATCGAGGCGTCGGCGTGCACCTCCCGGATCGGCCGGTCGGGTGCGAACCAGCGCGGCCCGGGCGCCCCGTGGATACGCTCCCGGCGTTGAGGACCCTCGGGTCCGGCCACCATCGCGAACAGGCCCTGGCCGACGCGTTCCCGGACTTTGCTCACGTCCATGCCCCGACGGTACGCGCTCTCCGGGCGGACCTCGGAGGGTTCTGACCCGCCCCGCGC
>CAZRFC010000051.1:0-15507 GCA_964598975.1 uncultured Mycobacterium sp.
GGGAGCCGACCTGCAGGGAGCCAACCTGATCCTGATCGGGCAGGATGTGCGCGGCTTTCTGTTTTGCGCCTGGAAAAACGAGGCGAATGTCGTGGAGATTCGCGCAGGCTGCCGCCTGTTTACCGGCATCTCTGCGGCGCGGGCGCACTGGACGGCACGCCATACGGACGATGCGATATTGCACGCAGATTGCCTCTCGCTGATCGACCGCTGCGAAACGATGGCAAAAGCGCGCGGGTGGAAATTGGAACCGGAAGCATGAACGTATACCTCGGCTGTTTTGTCGTATCGGGTCTGATGTTTGCGCTGGTGCTGTGGCCTGCGCTCAAAATGGCAGGACGCAAGCCATGAACTATCTCTACGTGATTTTGGGCTGTGCGCTCTGCGGCTGCGTGCTGGGGCCGCTGTTGGATTGGCTGATGAGGATGGCGGCATGAAAGAGACATTGACCTATGTGCTGCTCGCGCTGGGGGTGATGGCGTTAGCGTGGGTGGTGGTCTATGGAGGGACGTTGTAGCAGTTTTTTTTGACACGGTGATTCCCGGCGATTGGGCCGGTCACGATAACGGGCAGGCCACGCATGATCAATCGCCCCTCCGAGCAGGGGCGAAACGATACCGCAACTGGCAAGCCATTAACCAACGATAGGAGTGTTGTTATGGGTTTCAATGCAGGCAAATACGCGCAAAATCCCTATATCAAGGGAGAGGATTTGGATGAAGGCGAACGATTGATCGTCACCATCCAGAACGCGCAGGAAGTTACGTTCCCATCGGGTGATACGGTGCCAGTGCTGGAATTTCTGGAGACCGAGCAGAAATTGACGCTCAACAAGACGCGCGTGCGCAAGCTCGTGGAATTGTTTGGCGAGGACACGGATGTGTGGCTCAACCAGAAGATCGCCCTTTACCCTGTGCCGGTGCAGTACAACGGCAAGTCGAGCATGGGGGTCGCGATTGCGCCGGTGCAGCGCAAGGTAAAGGCAAAGGCAGCACCGCAGGATGTACAGTTTATGCCAGAGGAAGAAGAAGCGCCGTTTTAGTCGCCAGGAGACCGTATGTCGAGTGCAAATAAGGCTGCCAAAGCCGCACAGTTCTATGTCGATCTGGGTTGGTATCTGTTTCCGGTCTGGGCGCGCAGCAAGCAGCCCGTATCCAGCAATGGTTATAAAGACGCCTGTCTCAACGCCGACCACTGGCAGAGCAACCCAGATGCCAATATTGGCCTAGCGTGCGGCATGTCCGGCCTGATTGCGCTCGACTACGATCCTGCCAAGTCGGACGAGGCAGGGCGCGAACTGGCCGAGAGTTTGTTGGAGCGTCACGTTACGACCACGCAGCTAACCCCATCCGGCGGCTACCATCTGCTCTACCGGCTGCCGGAGGGGGTGGAACTCTCCAACAGCCCCGGCCAATTGCCAGCGGGTTGGGATGTGCGTGTCAACGGCTACATTTTGTTGGCCCCGTCATCGGTGGTCTATCGCGGCGACGATGCACGCGTCAAATTGGTGGAGGACGGCCACGAAGGGCGCTACGAGTGGGTAGACGAACGCTGGCCGCACAAATGCCCGCCGCAGCCATTGCCCGATCATGTACTTGCCATGCTCAAGGCCAAACGCGAACGGCAGGCGCAGCCTGTGACCAATGGCGTGCATAAGCCGTCAGAGCGCCGCGTCAACGCCTACGCCCAAGCTGCGCTCGACAAAGAGTTGGACACGCTGGCACGCACCGGGCAGGGCGGGCGCAACGACCAATTGAATATCAGCGCCTTTAGCTTGGGGCAGCTAGTGGCCGGGGGCGTGCTGGATGAGTGGGAGGTGCGCAGCAAACTGGAGGCGACGGCACTGGCGATTGGGCTGGAGGAACGCGAGATTAAGCGCACGATTGAGAGCGGGTTGGGGGATGGCAAAGCGCAGCCGCGCAGCGTGCCGCCAGAACTGAAGTTATTCTACCGGCGCAATGGAAATGGTTCCGTATGCCCAGAGGATGACCCGATCCGGCTGCTGGAATATCGCGCAGAGGATGGTGGCATTTTGGACGCTTGGATGGATCACTATTCGGCGCAATGGCTCTATGCGACCGGACTGGAAACTTGGTACTGGTGGAATGGTTCCTACTGGCAGCAAGACGATATGTTGCTGATGCACCGCCAAGTGCAGGAAATCATGGACAGACTCAATGTACAGGCACGCAAGGCAAAGGCAGAGGCAAAGGCTGAAGGCGATGACGATAAAGAATCCATCGCAAAATCGTATATCACCGCCACCAAGCGCACGAAATCGCGTGTGGGCAGCGTGGAAGGCATGGCGCAGCAACAGCGGGCAACCGCAGCGGCATCATTTGACGCAGGCAATCTATTGAGCCTCCAGAACGGGACGCTCGATCTCGATTCGCTCGAATTTCACGATCATCGAGAAAGCGACCTGCTCACCTATCGCTTGCCTTATGAGTATGACTATACGGCAGGCTGCGCACGCTTCCGCCAGTTTATCCGAGAAGTGTTGGTCAAAGAAGATGGCAAGACGCCCGATGTCGAATTGGCGCTGCTGGCACAGGAATTGGTCGGCTACAGCCTGACCAATGATACCCGGCAAGAGGTCATGGTGTGGCTGTCGGGCGAAGGGGGTAACGGCAAAACCGTTGCCATCACGATGATTAGCAAACTTTTGGGGCCGCTGGCCGTCAATATGGACTTCCAAACCATCGGCATGGCGGGCAATTACGATCTCGCATCTCTGCCGGGGAAACGGGTTGTTTTTTCCACCGAAAGCGAGCGCGGCGGCTATATGGCCGAAGGATATATCAAGCGCATTGTGTCGGGCGAGATGATCACCGCCAGAGCCATCTACGGCAAGCCCTTCTCGTTTCAGAGTACAGCAAAAATCTGGTGGGCGATGAATGATCGCCCGACCGTCAAAGATACCTCTAACGCCATCTCGCGCAGGTTGAAGCTGATCCCGTTCTTACGCACGTTTGGCGAAAGTGACAAGGATACGCAGTTAATCGCCAAACTGACCGCCGAACTACCCGGTATTCTCAATTGGGCCATCGAAGGATTGGTGCGGCTGCGCAAGCAGGGACGATTTACGCAGGCACAAGCCGTCGGCGCAGCCATTGAGGAATTTAAGTACGAAAGCAACCCGGTCGCGCAATGGCTCAGCGAACAGACACGACCCGGCGGCGAAACGTTGGCGACGGCTGCCTTCCAAAATTACGCGCTGTGGTGTACGCGGTCGAACAACAAGGAACTAAACAGCACAAATTTTGGCCGCGAGTTGACACGGCTCAATGTACACAAGGCCAAGAAACGAAATGGCTGGGTCTATGGCTTTTCGCTGGCGACCGAATAGTGTGATGGGTTTTGTGACGGGTCAAAAGCAGGCCATACACGAGTGGGTGACGGGTTGTGACTAGTTGTGACGGGTTTTTCTATTGTTATATATATTATTCACGCGCAAAGTAATTTATGTAAATCTAAATCAATATAGCTAACAATAGGGAAAACCCGTCACAACCCGTCACACTCGACCAAAACCTGTCACAAAACCCGTCACACAATAAGGGAAATAATGCCATGATGTACGCATCGCAAAACAGCAGACGAATTTTAGCGACTCCGGGTGCAAAAGCACATTGCCCGATCTGTAACGGAATCGTGATAGCGAAGTGCGGCTCGCTAAAGATTTGGCATTGGGCGCATGAGCGAAACGAGTGCGATCCCTGGGCCGAGCCAATCACCGAATGGCATCTAAATTGGCAGAGAGAATTCCCAGAATCATGGAGAGAGGTAACGGTCGCCCGCAGTGGATGGGCAGCACATCGATCGGATATAAAAACGGCTTCTGGAGTAGTTATTGAATTCCAACATTCTGCCTTGACTGCTCAGGAAATTGTCCACCGCGAAAGATTTTATCGAAAAATGATCTGGGTATTCGATGCCACAGAGGTATACCAGAATGATCGGTTTGAAATTCGCGACAAGGGTGAATATCAGACGTTTCGATGGAAATGGCCGCGACTGAGCATCGCCTTCGGCAAAGGCGGTAGATTTCTTGACTTGGGTAACGGATGGATGTTCCAGATTGAGAAAATGGGCAAGGATACACCTTGTGGCGGTTGGGGTCATCTGGGAACAAAGAATGAATTCCTGAGAGGATTATTGCCGCGATGATCGACTACAACGCACCGATTCGCATCTTTTACGCCAACCTGCTGCGCTTTGGCTTTCGCCTAAGCGTGGCCGAAGGGCAATTGCAGGTACGCGGCCCGATGCAGACGCTCTCGCCTGCCTACCGCGACGAGATTGTGCGGCGCAGACAGCACCTGATTGACCTGTTGTCGCCAGAGCCGCCAGAGCCACTCGCGCCCTATGCGTACCGGCTGCTCACACTGGCCGAATGTAACCAGGCGCTAGAGATCGCCAAACAGATGGCCTACCCGATCCAATCGTACCCGGTTGATGGCGGCTGGCTGCTCGAATTTTTGGACACAAAGGAGGTCACCCATGCTTAACCTCATCCTCGCCCTGCTCATCGTCCTACTCTCCGTCGCTGGCCCGATGGCTGCGCTCTATTTCGCCGCCCTCTACCGCCACGAGCGCGCCGAAACCAGGCGGCTGAACGACGAACTGGCGCTCTACAACGCTGCCTTGCAAAAGGCGACGGACGATTGGCTGATCGAACGCAGCCGCCCGCGCCTCACGATTTTGCAGCCCAACGTTTATGGCGGATTGCCCCAGGCGCGGCAGAGAATCTATGTCAATTAACCCAAATTATCCCAAACAAAGGGGGCGATTTGCAGCGATTCGGAGACATATTGCACTGGGCAGGGTTGTGCTTGCTGTGGGGGAGTGTCGTGTATGGCGTGTTGGTGTTATGGCAGAGTCACTAGGAGGCAATATGGCAATTAGTGGGGGTGCAAAACCGAGTATCCAGATGCAGGTCAAGGCGGGTGCGCTGCACATCGGCACCGCCGCCATGCGTCAGGGCGTTGTCAGCGATGTAGACAACGCCGTCGCCCGTCTGCTGGCGGGTGAAGAAGTCTTTGTACAGCAGTACGGGCGCATTGTGGACGATGTGCGGCGAGGCGTGCAGGAGGCATTGCAGGAGGGGGAAGCGACCAGCCGGACACTGTAACAGGCAGCGCAAAGGGCGCAAATCCACCGTCCGGTCATTCCGGCCTGTGTGCCGGAGGGAAGGTTGATGGGGTCAGACGTTAGCGGCGATTGACCCCGTCACAGACAAGCATCAGAGCGAAGAATAGAACATCATCTGATGCTGCCACATAGGTTCATGGGGACGGGGACATTTGTTCACGGCAAATGTCCCCCAGGTTCACCAAAGGAAGGGAGTTGACAGAGATGAGCGTAAAAATGTACGGCGACAACCAGACGTGCCAGATCGTGCGCTATCTGCACTGTGCCGATTGCGCCAAAGAAAAACCGGAATACATCTCGTTTCGCGATTGGAGCGAGCTGTCGGTTGGCTTGACGGAACAGGGCATCCAGGTCTGGTGCGACCGCCACGAACAAAATGTGGCGCTGATCGAGTGGGGCAATGAGAAAGCAGAGGTGGGCTGATGCTGCGAGTGGTTGACCATGATTACGAGCAATTGAGCGGGTTTCGGCACTACGAGGCGCGTATCTATGACTGGTATCGCCGCTGTTACCGGCATGTGGAGATTACCGACATAGGCCGCCGCGACGATGTACCGGCAGCGGATGGCGAGGCGGCCATGCGGCCCGAACCGTGGGGCGGGGAAAACCCGATGCAGGTTGCGCACCGCGAACGCATTGCCACCCTCACCGCCTACATCCGGCGGCATGGGCCGGTGACGAAGCGCGAGATCGGCGAGATTTTGGGCATCAAAGCGCCGGAGCATTGGATCGGAGACATCGCCCGCGGTACATTTGTACGCGTGGGACAAATGGGCCGTTTGGCCCTCTATGGACTGCGAGAGGAGATGAGATGAGCGAGGAAACATTAGACAAACTATCGACAGCCCGTACATTGGCGGTGCTGTTGGCGGAGCGCACCGACAGCGATGTCGAGCCGGAGGATGTGGAGTGGTACACGCCCGAGCAAATCTACGACTGGCTGGCCGATTGGGGCTATGCCTGGGATGACGGCGCGTGGATGTATGAGGGAGCGATAGAGAGGACGAAAGGCGATGGCGCAGGAATCATTGTTTGAATATGGAAGTGTAGAAGCAAAAGCAGCCTGGGAGACACGCTACAATCGGCACTTAGCATCAAAAAGATGGCGACATTTGCGTACACAAGTATTGAATCGAGCGAATCGGGCATGTGAACTGTGTGGCAAAAGCGTCCTAGAGAGTCCGCTGGAAGTGCACCATTTGCATTACATAACCTTTGGGCACGAATCGGCAAGTGATTTGCTGGCTTTGTGTTCTGACTGTCATGCGGTCGCCGATCAGATCCGAGTGATTGTGTCTCAGCAAAGACGTTATTTCCGTGCTTACGCTCGAATGAAACGGCTCGCAGAAATCCACTGGAAGGAGTTTAACGAGTGGGCCAAAGGTGAATTAGGGCGCGGCTGGTGGGTATACAAAAGTGAAGATGATGTGATTGGCGTATTCGCAGACTGGGCAGGGTTGAGGGGTGTAATAGAAAACGCTCAGGGCTAGTTTCGAGCCATCCCTGAGCGTCCGGCAAATATGTGACTACGTGCCGCCAGTATCCTAGCATGATCTGGCGGCTCCGACAACCTGAACTAAAGGAGCCTATGAGAGATTTTTCGTTTCGGGACGCACCGACAGAGCCGCGTCCGCAAGCGCCACAGGTGGTATTTAGCGTGAACTGGTTGGGGGCGATCCTCATCTCGGCCAATGTCGCGGTGGCATTCCTGGCCTACCGTGCCTTTTCTGCCAACCCGGTTGTGGGCGGCGCAATTGCCGTGAGCTATTACAGCCTGGCGACCCCCATCATGCTGGGCATGGTGACAGGTGCGATCCCCTACATGATTGTCAGTCGCCAGCGCGAAATTACCGAACGGATGCGCCTTGACCTGCAATACGACCTGGCCGAGACGCAGCCCGCAAAGGCACGCGTTGCGGAACCGCTGCCTCTTGGCAGGCAGCCTGTAGGCCATTTGGCAGCCCCTGGTACGACATTTGTTGCGCCCGTCGATGACAGCGTGCGCAATGCCGCGATGGGATGGATTGCCCAACTATTTACGAATACCGGAGAAATCGACACTCAGAAAGTCTCTCTTGCTAATGGTCGCGTCAGGTGCGCGATGCCAGACAAAAGTGCCATCGAGTATTTGGAGAGTCGCGGGCTGATCCGTCCAGCCATCAAGGATAATCATCAAAACGGCTGGCTCTTTGACAGCGCCGCCCTGCCCCGTCGCCACATGGCACTAAATCGCATCTAGCACCCCCACGTCCCCCCGCCCGGCGTGGGAGCCACCCACCGGGTGGGGGGGGGTAGATAGGAGAGAGTATGCCAAACGACCTACCGCCAATCGACTGGCAGGGCAGCGTTACCAAGCCGGACTACAGTGACCTGCGCGAGACGTACCACAACCACCTGCTCACGCGCATAGACGGCTATGCGGCCACCCCGCACGGCTATGTCAAAGTCGAGTACCGCATCTATAGCGACCAATGCCTGTTGGAGATGAGCATCATTCGTGACGGCACACAGTACAGCCGCCATTGGGTAGGACCACGCAAGAAACGCACCATTTGCATTCTAGCCACCAAATTTGCACAGGACATTGCAGAAAGGACACCGACCCCATGAGTACCGAACTGGATTATTCGTACCTGCCCACAGAGCCGCCCTGCGAGTGGCACGTCAACGCCTATGATGCCCTGGCCGCACAACAGCCGCCCATGCCGGAGCAATGGCCGCACGAACAGCGCAAGGCCGACATGCACAAGCGGGCCGCCTGGCGCATCCTCCAGGCCAACGCCGAGTTGCGGCAACGGGTGCAGGAGTTGGGACTGACCAACGAATATGCACAGGCAAATACGGCGAGTGCTGTGGAGACTATCGGTATCCTGCGTCAGCGCATTGCCGAGTTGGAGGCGCAGATTGCCGCAACCTGGCAGCCTGCACCGGACGAAATGCGCCACGAAAACGGTACGAGTCTGGTCTATGACGAGATTGCTGTCACGATGGCGCATGACAACACGGCAAAGGCAACGATGCAATGGCCGGACGATGGGTATGTGTATGCGGTGTGCCGAGCGCGTCCGGCCAATGACCCAGCGCAGGCAGAGAGGAGCGAGGGATGAGTGACCTAGAGAAGATGTTGCGACAGCTTGTATCCGAGGCCAGGAGTGTCGAGTATTACGAGTTCGCTGGCGATATGCGTGCTAGCGAGTCAGCGGCGGCTGATTGCGAGGAAACAATAAAGCAGATCGTTGCACAGCGTGTCCCCGCGCCGGTTGTGCCGGAGGGGGTGCGAGAGGCAGCGAAGGGGCTGACGCTGTTCGCCCGCGTTTACACAAAAAGAATCGCCAACTATGAGGAGGTGTCGAAGATATTGGCAATGACGCAAACCCTAGAGGCGTGGCTCGCCGCCGCGCCTACGGACACGCAGCCGCAGGGCATGGATGCGCCGGATGAGGTGGACAATACGTCCACCTCTACTAGACCTAATGTCCAGAACTCTGGACTATATGTCCAATTGCCTCCCGCAATTGGCGTTATGGTGTCAGATGCAATGACACGCGATGAATGGATACGGATTTGGGATATGTTCGGGCATATTGACTGTCGCTGGCGTATACGGATGGAGCGCAAAGCGCCCTGGCATGGGGCGAAAGGAGAGTGAGCGATATGGGAAACCCCCGTCGCGCCTATGTATTTACGGTAGAAATCGGGGCTGATACACGCGACGATCTATGCGCAGCCCTACGCCAACTCGAATTTGAGATCGCCGCCGACATGCTAACGCATGGTGTATCGGGTGGCTATTCGTCCGGCTATACCTACAACCTGGACGTTGACGAAACGATAACGCATGACCGCTACATGGATGATTTGCACCGCTATCTGGACAAGACGAAGGCGAAAGGAGAGGACAATGGCTAGTGATAACGGCAGGGAGTTTTTGACTTACGATGAGGCAGTAGCCATGCTACCCGATGACGATAGGATACATACGTTCTTGCAAGGCGGGTGGGCATTGCTAGGCGCAGACTGGGATCGGGATGATGTCCTGTCTTTGTTGCGCACCGGAAAGCCCGAACTGTCTGGCGAAACCGCAACCAGGATGGGGCATGGCCTCGTTGCATGGCGAAATGATGAGCCTGTATTTATTGCCACACGAAGGGACTTCGACAATGGCTAGTTGGAAGCCTGTGGAAAACGGCATTGCGCACGAGGGGCCATGCGGAATGCAGGATGGCCCTGCTGAACCAGACGAACTCGCCGCTGTGTTTTGGATTGAACCTGGCAAGCTGCTTGGCGTCGAGATACAGAACGGCAAGGGATTCGCCACAATCGCATTGCCCGACAACCTGCGCCTCTGCGAACTGGTGGAGGATGCGCAGCCCGTTGCAGACGAGTGGAGAGATGCGAGTGTGGAATTGCCGGAATTAAACGTAATGGTAGAGGCGATCTGTCTAGCGCACATGGAGGAATCCCGTTATGGGCGCAATGCGCCGGTCTGGAGCGCCTACTCGACCAGGGTGCTCGCATGGCGACCTGCCAAAGAAAAGGAGGAATGATGGGCATGTTGTGGGTATTTTTGGGTGGCATTGTCGTTGGTGTAATCGGCTGCTATGTCGCAATCTGGTTGATGGCCTTTTACGACTGGCATTGTTTTTGGAGGGCTCATGGCTGGTAGAGTAGGCGAGATTTGCCCGTTCTGCGGCTCAACTCATGCGCCGCAATTGAGTGTGCGTGACGAGATACCGTCGCGTCCGCATGTGGTCATCTGTCGCAACTGTGGTGCGCGTGGGCCAGCGAAAGAATTACCGGAACATGCCATCGCTGCCTGGAACCGCAGAGCGCAGCCCGTTGCGCCTACGCCGTTCAAGGCAATCGAGATAGCGATTCGGGCGCAACTGGCAGAGATGGAGACGGAGGTGAAGAATGCGAACCGCTAAATTGAACATGGATCATGTCAATGCACTGGATGAGGTGATAAACAATTTGCCTCAACACAAACAAAACCGTTTGGCATTGGAGGCGTTGGAGATGCTGAAAGGGGGCTTGTGCCAGAGCGAAAACAAGCATCGTTGTCATGGCCCCCTGTGGCAATGCGGATGGTGCGGGCAAATCTATTGCTGTGTTGAAGGCAAACCTGATGACATCTACTGTGATACGTGCGCAGTGGCAATGGAAAAGGAGGAAAAACAATGAACCTCACCATACCCCTGTCCGCTGTGCTGCTCACCCGTAGGGAGATTTGCCCCATGTCCGACACCCGCAAAGGCGCGCCCGTCCTGCCCTGCAACCGCTGGCTGGAGACGCAGTTGGCACGCGGCCACGCGCCCAACACCCTGCGCGCCGAATGGCTGGCGCGGCACTACGCCTATCGCGGCTGGCACGCTGCCGACCCGCTGCGCTCGTATCGCAAGGCCGTCGAGGGCTGTCTGCGGCGGTTGGGAGGCAAGCGCCAATGACCCACACCCGCCTCTCCTTTGCGCTCTTTGCCCTGGCGCTGCTGCTCTCGCCGCTGCTGCCTGTGGCCGCCGACACGCCCGCCGCGACGCATCAACTCTATCTGCCGCAGGTTATCGGCCCGGACAATCGCGGCGTGACCAATTTCGGGTGCATCTCTGGGCAAGCGGTCAACTACACGTGGTATGTCTCCAACGCGGGCACGCTGCAATCGGATTGGCTTTTTGTCAACGCGATTGGAGAAATCCAGTGGGTCAGCCGTGTCATCCTTGCGCCGCAGCGGGGGTTTTTGTCCACGCGCATGTTACCCGCGCCGGGGTGGAGGGTGGCGCGGGTGTCGTGGGTGTACAGTGGCACGGCACAGACGGCGAGTTGGGGGTGTGGATGAGCGTCCAGTGGCAATCTAAGGGCACTTATCATGCGAGTTTTTGGGGGTGTGGATGAAAGCGCCCTTCCCGTATTTTGGCGGTAAGCGCAAAGTCGCCCCAGAGGTGTGGGCCGCATTGGGCGATGTAGACAGCTACGCCGAACCGTTTGCAGGCAGTTTGGCCGTGCTGTTGGAGCGTCCCGCATGGCATACGGGCAGCACCGAGACGGTCAACGACAGGGATATGTATATCGCCAATTTCTGGCGTGCGCTGCAAGCTGACCCCGACCGCGTGGCGCATTATGCCGATTGGCCGGTCAATGAGGCGGATTTGTTCAGCCGCCATCTCTGGCTGGTCAATGAGGGCAAGCGCCGGATGCAAGAGGGACTAGAGGCAAACCCCGATTGGTTTGACGCCAAGATCGCCGGTTGGTGGCTGTGGGGCATTTGCAGTTGGATTGGCTCCGGCTGGTGCAGCGGAACCGGGCCGCACACCTACGAGACAATCGGGACGCTTGCGGTTGATGGCGACGCAGGGAGGGGCGTCAACCGCAAGCTTCCGCATTTGGGCAACGCAGGGCAGGGCGTCAACCGCAAGCTTCCGCACTTGGGCAACGCAGGGCGCGGCGTCAACCGCCAGCTTCCGCACTTGGCGGGCGGGTGGTCAAGTGGACAAGGAATCAATGATAAAGGGCGCGGCGACCTCTACGCCTACATGCACGCCCTCGCCGCCCGTCTGCGCTCTGTACGGGTCTGCTGTGGCGACTGGGCGCGCATCGTCACCAGAGGCGCGCTCAACTATGGCGATACCGTAGGCATTTTTCTTGACCCGCCCTACTCCGACGCTGCCGAGCGTACCGACAAACTTTATGCGGTGGATGATCTGGACGTGGCCCATGCGGTGCGCGAGTGGTGTATCGCCAACGGAGATAACCCGCGCTATCGCATCGTCCTTGCAGGCTATGAGGATGAGCATGGCGACCACATGCCGGATAGTTGGCGCGTGCTGGCCTACTCCGCCAACAAATCCTATGGCACAAGCCAAAGCGCAGGCAGCCGCAACGATGCCAACCGCCACAAGGAGCGGCTGTGGTTTAGCCCGCATTGTCTCAACTTGCAGCCGACGCTGTTTGCGCCCTAGACAACCGACCCCCTCCCGTGCTACCCTACGCCCAGGAGGGAACCATGCACGATTCACCCGAACATCCAGACGACCTAGAAGAAACTGACGTGACCGAATTTAACCTACCCGACGTAGACCTATACGAAGCCCACCAGGCCGCACGCATCGCCGCCGGTGTCGAGCAGCGTTACCGCACGCTGGACAATGCGCCCATCTCCCCTGGCGAGTTGTGGACATTTACGGCGTGCAGCGACATTGCCGCGCTGGACGATGCCGAACGGGCGCGGCTGGGGCTGGACGAGTGGCACGACATTTGTGTGAGTGACGGCGCGAGTATCCCACCGCAGTAACCAAAACCTTACCCCAAACCGTAAGACAATTCGCCGCCGCGCACAGTCCGGCGGCGTTTTGTTTGCCGAAAAGATGAGCCGATTTGAGTCGATTTTGGTCTATATTGCCTATTGACAGCGTAATTACGCTGTGATATACTATAGGCAGAGAGGCGCACACGAGACGCCCCCGAAACGCAGAAGCGAAAGGAACCGAACGATGATTACCCTAACCATGACCGAACAAATCCTGACCAATGCCCTGGCCGGTGCGGTGCGTGACAACCGACTGCATGTGTGGATTCGGAGCGTACTGTCGGGCAACACCGAGGAATGGAACGATGAGGACAGCGCCAATTTCGAGAACTACGAATTGTGGGTTGCGCTCCAGGACAAAGCAGCTCTTGATCTCGCCAACATCTACCAACTGGTACGCCATTTCGGCACAGAGGAGAAAATGCTGGCAGATGCCATCGTCAACTACATCCGCAGCACCCAGAACGCCGCCGCCGTCCGAGCGCAGCAACTCGCCTAACCACACACACACCGAGCCGGGGCGGTCAATCCCCGGCAAAGGCTTTTTTATGGCAAAATACTACGGGATCAATGAGGCGACAGGCAATGTACGGACATTTGACAAACGCGATGCTCGTGACCGCTGGGTAGCGGATGGCCCCCAGCGCCGCCGCTTACGGGTCAACGAAATCGCCTATCGCGAATGGGCGAGGGGCAACGAAACCGCCGCCAGCCGTACCTTTAACCTGATTGTGCGTGTCAACGTGGCAGAACGGGAGCAGGTCGAACAAATGGCGAGCGAAGCAGGACAGACCGTCTCCGACTACATCCGCAGCCGCATCGGACTATAGCCCACCCAGCGCCGGAACGCCACCGGCGCTTTACTTTTCTTTGGCGATCAGGATGCAAAAATAGTGCGTGTAGGGGCTGTTGGGCTGAGCGCAGTAGCCGACCCCGATGCGGTCTTGGCTGCGAAAATAATCGCCCTCCCCGCAGACGTGCCGCCGGTGTGCGGGGCTTGCCAGCAGCCATCCCAACACCGTCTCCGCCTCAGGCGCGCCATAGGCCAAACTCTCTACACTGTTGCCGCTGCCCAGCCCCAGCGCAAAGCCAAAACGCTCTACCAGTTCGTTGGGGCTTTCGCCGCCGATCTCGTGCGCCGGTTCCACCAGCGTGGCAATCTGCGCGGCCTTTGCCCTGGCGGCGCGGCAGAGCCTGGCATCACACGTAAGCCGCTTCCGCCGCTGCCAGGGATGGCGGGCAATCAGGTCAGCCAAACGCGCCTCCGGCTCGGCCATGCCGCAGGGAGGAAGCGGCGGTACTTTGCCGGAGGTGGTGACTGTAGGCAGGTAGATCTGCGTCACTGCATCGCTTCCAACAGATCGGCCACGCGGTTGACCCAGCCTTTTCCAAACTCCGACCAGTTCGCCAGCCGTGTGTAGACGCGCAGGCGGTAGGCCGCAAACAAATACGGGTTTGGCCCCACTTTGTCCAGCCATTGCCGCGCTGTCCCCACGCCATGCAAGACCGCGCTGTCAAAGACGAGGAGGCACAACGGCCAGGGCAGTTGGTCGGCTCCGCTGGCTTGCCAGTAGTCGCGGCGGTAAATGTTGCGTGCCTGCTCTCTGGTCAGGTTGATGATGTCCAGATGGGGATAGCTGCACGCGCTAATCCCGTATTTCGTCCCCTTGTTTTCGCCCTTGCCCACCGCGCAGCCCGTCCAGTTGCCGATGTCCGCCGGGTTATTTTGGTATTCCCCCTCCCACCGTTCGACCCACGCCAGCGCACGCTGCCAGGTATCCCCCTCAACAGGGGGGGTGGGTGGGGTGGGGGGTGTCGGTGGGGGTGTGGGTGGTTGTACCGGTTGCGGCTTGGCAAATCCCCAATTATATTGCTCCATTGTTTGCCGCGCGGGACGTGTATCAAAGCTGCCCCAGGGCCGCGAAAAATCATAGGTGAAGCCCATCGCGCTGTGAATGCGCCTGTCGGCAGTTAGACGCTTGTGGTATTCATCCAACCACGCGCAATAGGCTTGCGCGTCCATAAAGTGTTGCCAGCCCAAATGTTCTTTGCCTGGAATCACGGCTTCGTCGATACCGCACTCGCCTATGATGATCTGTACATCTTGCCAGGGGCAATGCTGCAAACGCATTAGCCAGTAGCCCCAACCGTGATTATCGTGCGCGGCATATTCGTGCAGAATGAGCAACGAGTTTGTTGCCACAATCGCATCGTGAACCGGCTTATATGGCGTCCAATCAGGCAATCCATCAGGTTGACCGCTGCGTGTTGCAGGCCAGCCCACCGACAAATTCAACGCACCCCCGCGCAAGCCGTAACTTCCCAGCCGCCGCAAGAAAGCGACGTTGTAGTCTACTGCCTGTTGCAAGTGGCTCCATACATGCACTTCGTTCAGACCGAGAAAATAGGTGCGTGTTGGAGGCAATAGGCACTTGCCGCTACGCACCTTCTCTGCCCAATCGTCAGCATGGCGCTTGCCCGTACCCACAGGGTCACGCTCCATATCCGAATGCTGTTCCGAAAGCGGGTAATCCCTTGCCAGAAACACAGCATCATGGGGCATTGCGGCCAAAAGGTTATCGACATAGGCTCGACTACTCCACATCCATTCAAAGACTTTGGCCGAACGGTATTCCATCCGCCCAATGTGTTCCCAATCGGCTTGCTCCAGGTGGTATGCCAAATGGTGAATGCCCCAAATGTGCCTCATGCAAACTCCTTGCGTCTAAAACCCCAGCCAGGCCGACAGCCACTTGCCGCAATTCCAAATGTCATCCCAACTCGCCTGCGGTAACTGTGTCAGCCACTCGTTGTTGTGGTCGCCGGTCAGGATGATTTGCGCGATGTAGCGCGCCCAGTTGATGACTGCGTTGCCGTCCATTATTTTTTGTCTCCCTCGCGCCCTTGCCCCTGCTGAAAATAGCGCAATACATCCTGCATCTGGGTGAAGATCGGAACCTCCAGGATGGCGGCATTGCGAATGATGCTGGATAGCTCATAGGCCAGGTAAAACGCGCTTGCCACCTGAATCAGGTCTACCCCCAGGACGGGCT
>CAZRFC010000052.1:0-491 GCA_964598975.1 uncultured Mycobacterium sp.
GCGAGTACCGGATGGCTCAGATCGACGTGGAACGCTCCCAGGAGTTCCGCAAGTGCATCGAGTGCTTCCTGTGCAACAACGTCTGTCACACCATCCGCGACCACGAGGAGAACAAGAAGTCCTTCGCCGGGCCGCGGTATCTGATGCGCGTCGCCGAGTTGGACATGCACCCCCTCGACACCATGGACCGTCAGCACCAGGCGCAGGACGAGTTCGGTTTGGGCTTCTGCAACATCAACAAGTGCTGCACCGAGGTGTGCCCGGAGCACATCAAGATCACCGACAACGCGCTGATCCCGATGAAGGAACGCGTCGCCGACCGCAAGTACGACCCCGTCGTCTGGTTGGGCAACAAACTGTTCCGGCGAGGGAAGTAAAGAAGCCCCCATCGAAAGTGCGTCCAGATCGAGAATCACCCCCAATTATAGATCTTGACGCACTTTAATGCGTTAGTGGCCCACCCGAAGAAAGACGCAGCGCTGGAAGTCGAG
>CAZRFC010000052.1:501-15416 GCA_964598975.1 uncultured Mycobacterium sp.
TCTGGAAGCTTCTGCGGTTAGAGGCCCAGCCGACGAAAGCCGCTGCGATGGAAGACGAGCGGCGCCACCTCGCCGTGCACGGTGACGTCGTGGATCCGCAGAATCACAATGGTGTGGTCACCGGCCGGGACCTCCCCTTCGATCGCGCTCTCCAGCCAGAGGCTGGTGCCCTCGACGAACACCGCTCCGGCATCCGAGGACACCGTCTGCAACCCGGCGAAGCGGTCACCCGTCCTGGCAGCCAGCGTGCGCGCTGCCGTGCCGTGCGTCTCGCCCAGGACGCTGATGCCGAGCATCGGCAGATTCTTCAGCCTGGGCCACGTCTCGGAGGTGTTCTGGACGCAGAACGACACCAGCGGTGGGTTCAGCGATACCGGGACGAAGGTGCTGGCCGCAAGACCCACCCTGGTTCCGTCGATTTCCGCCGCGACCGCGATCACACCGGAGGGGAAATGGCTGAACGCTTCCCGCAGCGAAGCGGCCGTCAGATCCGATGGCAGGTTGCCCATAGCTTTTGTATCTTCACACGTTGAGTAGCCTGACGGGCATGTCCGAAGCCTCCATCCTGTCCGTCCTGCGCGAACGCGCCGCCGTGACCCCTGACGCCCTCGCCTTCAGTTTCACCGACTACGACCGGGAATGGGACGGGGTCACCGAGAGCCTGACCTGGTCGCAGCTATACCGGCGCACGCTGAACATGGCCGACGAGGTCAGCAGGCACGGGATGCCCGGCGATCGGGCGCTGATCGTCGCCCCGCAGGGGCTGGAATTCGTCGTCGCATTCCTGGGCGCCATGCAGGCCGGCTTCATCGCGGTGCCGCTCGCGGTTCCCGTGCCCGGGTCCCACGACGAGCGGCTCAGCGCCGTCGTGACCGACACCTCCCCGACGGTGGCGCTGACCACCACCGGGGTCTTCGACATCGCCGCGCAATATGTGGACGACGGGGCCGCGGTGATCGCCGTCATCGCGGTCGACACCCTCGATCTCGATGCCGACAGGCATGTCGACCCCGAGATTCCGAGCGGCCCGGACATCGCGTACCTGCAGTACACCTCAGGCTCGACGCGGCTGCCGGCCGGCGTGATGATCTCGCACCGCAACCTGACGGCGAATTTCGAGCAGCTGATGCCGGATTACTTCTCCGAGTTCGGCGGCACGCTGCCGCCGGACGGCAGGATGGTCTCCTGGCTGCCGTTCTACCACGATATGGGCCTGATGCTCGGGATCGCGGCACCGATCCTCGACGGCTGCGGCGCCGACCTGATGAGCCCGCTGGCGTTCCTCGCCCGACCGGCGCGGTGGGTACACGCGATAGCCCGCAACGGCAGGGCCTTCTCCGCGGCGCCCAACTTCGCATTCGACCTCACCGCGCGGCGGATCACCGATGAGGAGATGGAGGGCCTCGACCTCAGCAGGACGATCGGAATCATCAACGGCGCGGAGCGCATTCATCCGTCGACCCTGGTCCGGTTCAACGAGCGATTCGGCCCGGTGGGCTTCCGGCCGGAGATGGTCCGGCCCTCCTACGGTCTGGCCGAGGCGACCGTCTACGTCGCCAGCGGCAGCAACGGCCACGCACCCGAGGTGGTCGAGTTCGACGCCGAGCAGCTCACCTTGGGCACCGCCGTCCGCACAGCCGGCGGGGCCCCGCTGCTGCGCTACGGACTACCCACGTCCCCGCTGGTCGTGATCGTCGACCCCGACACCCGCCAGCCGTGCCCGGACGGCACCGTCGGCGAGATCTGGACCCATGGCGAGAACGTCTCGGCGGGGTACTGGCGCAAACCGGAGCAGACCGGCTCCGCGTTCGGCGCGACCCTGCTGGACCCGCCCGCAGGCGCCCCGGCCAAGAACTGGCTGCGCACCGGCGACCGCGGCTTCGTCTCCGGAGGCGACCTCTTCATCGTGGGCCGCATCAAGGACATGCTGATCGTCCGTGGCCGCAACCACTACTCCGAGGACATCGAGGGGACGGTGCAGAAAATCACCCGCGGGCGGGTGGCGGCCATCGCGGTGTCTGATGAGCAGAACGGCTCCGAGGAACGGACCGAAAAGCTCGTGACGATAGTCGAGCTCAAGAACGGCTACGACGCCGAAGGTCTGAGCGTGGTGAAAAACGATGTGATCGCGGCGATTTCACGAGCCCACGGCCTACAGGTCGCCGATATCGTGCTGGTGGAGCCGGGGTCGATTCCGACCACCACCAGCGGCAAGATCCGCCGGTCGGCATGCGTCGAGCAGCACCTCCAGGGACGCTTCGTACGACTGGACGCGTAGCTCACCCTTCGATGTGGATCACCCTGTTGGTGATGGCTGTCGCAATCAGTCTGGAGCCTTTCCGTATCGGGATGTCGGCGTTGATGCTCAACCGTCCACGACCCCACCTGCAGTTGGCCGCATTCCTGTGCGGCGGATTCCTGATGGGTCTGTCCGTGGGCTCGGTGGTGCTGTTCGGGCTTGAGTCCCGGATTACCCAGTCCTCGCACTTCACCCTGCCCAGGGTGCAGATCGTGATCGGCGTGCTCGCCCTGGTGGCAGCGGTGATCGTGGCAACGACGACCGGCCGTCCCCGCACACCACCGGTCTGGCTGGCCCGACTGCTCGGTGGGCAGTCCCTCTGGGGTGCGGGCGCCGCGGGCCTCGCCATCGCGCTGCCCTCGGTGGACTACCTGGCCGTGCTGGCCGTCATCGCCGCCGCGGACGCCGCACCCGTTACCCGGTTATCGGCCTTGCTGGTGTTCCACCTGGTGGCCTTCGCCCTGGTGGAAATCCCATTGTTCGCCTACCTGATCGCCCCGGATCGCACCCGTGCCGCGATGACGCGGCTGAACCAGTGGGTCCGGACCCGGCGGCGTCGCGAGGTCGCGGCACTGCTGGGGGCGGTCGGTGCCGCCCTGCTGACGGCCGGTCTGCTGGGGGTCTGACCGTCGTCTACTGATCTCCCGAGCCGAAACTCCCGAAGAGCGCCAGCATCTGGGACAACGGATCTGCGCCGACCTGGTCTCCGTAGGTCGCCTTGGTGGCCGGCGCGGTCACCTCGGCCGGGTCGTAGCCGTTGACGGGATCCACGGTGATCGGCGCGGTCGCCGGATCGTCGTTACGGACATATGCGGAGTCGACCATCGGCTGCAGGATCGCGTCGAGCCGGTTGAGCGTGCCGTCGTCCACTCCGAGGTATTTGAGCGGCATGACGAGCGGGAGGTGCTCCTGGGGAATCATGAAAGTCGTCGTCTTGCCGCCCCGGGAGTTCACCGTGGTGCGGATGTTGCGGGCCGGCACGTTCTTCGGGCTGGTGAACGCCACGGCGGTGTGGCCGGTGGCCAAACCGACGATCGCGTTGCCGACCGCCAACCAGTTATCGGTACGGTCGGGCCAGTCGGCGATGCTGTCGTAGGGGGAGATGAACGAGTAGGTGTCGTACTGGCTTTCGACCGGTGGCGGTATGACGAACTCCAGCGAAGGGACCGTTGCGCCCACCGGGAAGCTCTTCCTCAGCCATCCCTCTCCGAAGGCGTTCTGACCGATCGGATCCCCGAAGACCGCGAAGGTGAGCTGATCGGGTGGCGGAGCGTTGGGATCGGTGGCGAGCCGCGCCTGCACGGCGTTGACGACCATTGCTCCCTCGGAGAGGCCGAGCACGGTGCCGGGCCCGTCCTGTTTCACCGTCTCGATGGTGTTGCTGGCGCCCTCGACCACCGACTCGCCGATGGTCGGTCCGTTCAGCCCGAACTCCGGAAATGCTCGATCGATACCAGGGAAAAGCTGCTCGAAGGTGCGGCCCTGGACCTGGCCGGCCGGGTAGTCGATTTTCTGGCGCTGCAGGGCAGGGAACCATTGCGCGCCGGTCATGCGGATGTACTCGTCGTAGGGAATTCCGGGGACGTGGGCGCCACCCAATCCATAGCCCTTCGGGGGGGTGCCTTCCAACGTGGTGGCTGTGCCCGCCGAGGAGACATACGCGGAGGAACCGTCGGGCGAGGGTTCTTCGGCGCCCGCCACTCCGCAGACCCCGGGCATTCCTACCGAGGACACCGTGAGCACTGTGGTGACTGCGGCGAGTACCTTCTTCATGCTCCGGCCCTCCTGTACGAGCTCAATCGTGACGGCCACCAGTTCGCCTTCCCCATCAGGGTAGCGATCGCGGGCACCAGGACGGTCCGCACGACGAAGGTGTCCAGCAGGATCCCGGCACCGATGACGAAGCCACCCTGAACCACCGTACCAATGCTGGAGAACAGCAAACCCCACATGGAAGCGGTGAAGATCAACCCCGCGGCGGTGATGACGCCCCCCGTCGACGACAGCGTCCGGATGACGCCGTAGCGGGTGCTGTTCGGCGACTCATCGCGCAGTCGAGAGGCGAAAAGCAGGTTGTAGTCGGCACCGACCGCAACCAAGATGACGAAGGCCAACGGCGCCACAGTCCAATGCAACGGTTGGCCGAGCCCGAATTGGAAGACGAGGACGCCGATACCCAGTGCCCCGAAGTACGAAATCACGACGGAGCCAACCAGATACAACGGTGCGACGATCGCCCGCAACAGCAGCATCAACGTCATGAGGACGACGAGGACCGTGGCCAGGACGATGAACCGAATGTCGTCACGATAGTAGTCACGGGTGTCCTGCAGGGTGGCCGGAAATCCGCCGATCGAGATCGTCGCGTCCCTCAGGCTGGTGTTCGGCTGGGCTGCCCGGGCGGTGTCCAGGATGGTCTTGACCTGGTCCATTGCCGCGGGGCTGAACGGGTCGAGTTCGGTGAACACCAGGTAGCGGGCCCAGTGGCCGTCCGGTGAGATGAACGTCTTGGAGGCCGCCCGGAACTCGGCCGTCCCCAGCACCTCGGGCGGGATGTTGAATCCCGCCATCGCCGGCCCCGCGGCGTCGTTGCGCATCGACAGCAGGAACGCCGCCGCCTGATCGAGTCCGGCTCGCATGGTCTCGATCTGCGCGACGACCTGATCGACGCCGGCCGCCACCTGCTGGCTGCCGTCGGCGGCGCGGTCGGCTTGCTGCCGGAATTGGTTCATGGTGCTTTGCGCGCCGTCGGGGGTGTCGAGTCCCATCGTGCGCATCACTGCGGTCAGCCTGGCGTAGGACTCGCGCAGCTGATTCAGGGTCGCGCCGAGCGACTGGGTGTTCTGCAGGTCTTTCAACTGCCCGGCCAAGTCGTTGATCTCGTCGATCGCACCCTGGTTTCGGGCGTCGACCAGATTCTGGAAGTGGCCGCGGGTTTCGGCACAGGAGGGGTTGAGATCGCAGACCACGTTGCCGCGCAGCGCGGCCAACACCGGGCCCACCCAGCCCAGCAGGTCACGACCCGCCTGATAGGTGATGCCCATGGAGTTGCCGAGCTTATTGATGGCCTGGACCAGTTTCGCCGCGATCTCGACGTTGCGCACCAGGTTGTCGCCGCTGTACTCGAATTTCAGGGCCGTGAACGCGTCCACCATCCCCTGGATGTTGGTCGCGAGATCGTTGATGTCGACACGCACATCACCGAGCCCGGCCGCCAGCTCGTTGGCCCCTGCCGAGAGCTGGTTGAGCCCGGCCATGTTGTCTGTGATCGTCGCCGAACCCTGGCTGAGCCGGTCGCCCACGATGCCCGCCTGGTAGGTGGCCCGGAACTCCTCGGGCACCTTGCCCAGCGGACGCGTGACGCCGTTGACCATCGCGATATCCGGCAGTTGGGTGATCCGGTCGGCCAGCTGTTCCATATCGGCCAGGCTCTGCGGTGTGCGCAGGTTACGCGGCGAGTGAATGAGAACGTAGGAAGGGACGAACTGGTTGAGGTCGAAATGACGTTCCAGCGCCGCGTATCCGATTGAACTGGGGTCCGACCGCGGCACCGCCTTGCGGTCGTCGTAGTTGTAGCGCGCCAGGCCGGCGCTGCCGGCAAGGAGGAGCAGGACCAGCAGGCTGGCCACCAGGTTGGTCCGCGGCCGACGCACGATGCGGACACCGGAACGTCGCCAGAATCGGGCTGTCAATTCGCGGCGCGGCTTGATCCAGCCCCGGCGGCCGACCACGGTCAAAATCGCAGGCAGCAAGGTGAGTGCGGCCAGGAAGGCGACGCCGACCCCGATCGCCGAGGAGATGCCGACGGTCGAGAACACCCCCATCTTGGCGAAGCTGATCGCGAGGAACGTCAATCCGACGGTCGCGGCGGAGGCGGTGATCACTTTGCCGACCGACTTCAGGGAGTGCCGTACGGCATCGTCGGAGCCTTCGCCGCGGCGCACGTAGTCGTGGTAGCGGCTGATCAGGAATACCGCGTAATCCGTTCCGGCACCGGCGATGATCGCGCTCAGCAGAATGATGGCCTGGTTGGACACAGCGAAGCCGGTGCGATCGGAGAGGCCCGCCACGGCCGACTGCGCGATCACCAGCGACATCCCGATCCCGATCAACGGGATCACCATGGCGATCGGGTTGCGATAGACCACCAGCAGCACAACGAGCAACATGACGGCGATGGCGATCTCGATCGGAACCCGGTCACGCTCGCCCGCGACCGTGAGGTCGGCGACGGTGGCTGCCGGTCCGGTTACATGGACTTCCAGCCCGCTGCCGGCGGTGACCTCCCTCACGATGCCGGAAACCCTGTTGAACGAGCCGAAGGCCTGGGGGGTGCCCAGCGCGCCTGCCAGGCCGACCGGCAGCACCCAGGCTTTGCCGTCCTTGCTGGTCAAAAACGACCGCAGCGCCGGTGTTTCGACGAAGTCCTGCAGCATGACGACGTCATCGGACTCGTCGCGTAACGCGCTGACAAGTTCCCGGTAGGTGCGTTCCTGCTCCGCGCCGAGCCCTCGGGGGTCGCTGAGCACGACCAGCATCAGGTCATCGGTTCCGGTTTCCTGGAACCCCTTGGTCATGTCCCGAGCGGCCACACTGGACGGCGCATCCGCGGGCAACATGGCAAGCGGGTTTTTCTGTGCCATGTCGTTGAGGTTCGGCAGGGTCTGCGGCAGCGCAACCGCCAACGCCACCCAGAGCGCGATCACCGCAAACGGCCACCGCACAACGAGATTGGCTAGTCGTCGCATGACGACCTACACACCGTGCCCCCAGTCCCCACTGTCCGCGACCTGCTGACACACCGACCTCATCGCGCCGATGTACCGGGCGATCGACTTCTTGGCGATCGGGTTGTCCGGGCCGAGCACCGCCATGGCGGTACCGCCGTCGTAAAGGAAGACGTAAATCGTCAGCTGATAGGAGAATCGCCCATCCGAGTAGATGCCGATTCTGTTGGAGAAGCCCATATCGGTCGCCGCCAGTACGGCGTTCAGCGGTGCGGCACCCCCGTGCAGGAAGTTGTGCACCGGGAAATTCGGGCGGGGGTGTTCCAGCCACGGCGCCAACTCGAGCACGCGGTAGTAGGAGACCCTCGCCAGGTTCTGGCCGGAATCGAAGGACTCTTGCGCCGCCCAGGCGGCCTCGCCGAACGACGTCGCCGCGATCGGGACAGTGATCGGAACCAGGCCGGTGAACCAGCCCTGGGTCGTGAAATCGTCCGAGGTTCGGCGGGTGTCTCGCGGGGTCAGCCCGTAGTAGGTTGCGGCGCCGGTGAACTCATGCTCCACCTTGGCGGTGCAGGCGAACAGCCCACCGACGAACCGCACGCCCCCGGTCTCGCAGGCCGCTTCGAAACGCTTGGTCTGTTCGGCGTCCATGATCATCTCGCCGACCATTTCGGCGACGGTCGGCTCGTTGGCATTGCCCAGCGGAAGCGGGAATTCGGGCAGCGTGCCATCGTTGTTCTCAGCAAACTCGATCCACGCGCGCACCTCCGGGGAATCCACGGTCAGGTTCGACGTGGCCTCGCGCTCCTGGATGCAGAAATCGTCGAAACTGCCGGCCTTGGGTAGCGGAATCGGCTGCCCAGTCGTCGACATCGACGTATACATCCCGTGAACCTCGAGCATGGTGACGCCGATCAGAGCGGCGTCACCATGGACGTGATCGATACTTGCGTAAAAGTCGAAATGATCGTCACTCTGGACGATTCCGAAAGAGAAACAGCCCCACTCGAACGGGGTCGGAATGTCGACCATGTGTTTACGTGCATCTTCGGCGGACATCACGCCGTGATCGACCGGTTCGAATTCGATATCCGCCGAATCGGGCAGCTTGCGCCTGACGATGTCTCCCTCACCGTCGTACTCGAACCAACTCCGATACGTGTCATGGCGGCGCAGATAGGAGTTGAGCGCATGCGTCATCGCCGCAACGTCACACCGACCGGGAACCTCGCAGGTGGCGATGATCTGCCGCGAATAGTCCAGTCCGGCGGCCCCCTGGTGGTACACCCCGCGAAGGTGCTGCCCCTGCATGAAACTGACCGGCACCGAACTGACCGGTGCCTGCCGGGCCTTTTCCATCGCCGCGGCCGTCGGGTGCCAGGAAATCAGCACGCCCGGGGAGGGCGACCAATCGGTGACCGTACCGATGGTAATTTTCCCGATCTGCAAAATTCCTCCCGAGTGTGGCCCGCTACGGCCCGCGGACCGCGCTCAAGATGCGCCTCCAAGATAGCCTCCGCGGCCGGGCCTGGTCACCGCTGAACCCAGCACCGGACAGCCCTCGGGTCAGGTCGCTGACGTCGGGGTCCGCCATAGCGCTCTGACGTGGACGAAATACCAGTCCAGCAACGCTCATGCAATACTGTCCGGCGGGAGATGAGGTGGCCGTGGCTGGGCTGTGACCCCCTCGCAGCGGCGTTCGCCGACTGTGATGCGGACTCCCGTGCAACAGAGAAATTTCACCGGCCCGGAGGCGGGGGACACATCTTCAATGGCGACTTCTGAACACGCGACGGGGCAGGCACCGCGTTTCGCGATCGTCGGCTACGCGGCCCGCCTACCCGGGGCCTCGGATGCCGACCAGTACTGGGAGGTGCTGGAGGCGGGCCGGGATGCGATCTCGACGGTGCCCGAGGGCCGCTGGGATGCCGACGAACTCTTCGACCCCGATCCGGCGACGCCCGGGAAGATCGTCACCCGCCGCGCGGGATTCGTCGATGATGTGACCGGTTTCGACGCGCCGTTCTTCGCGGTGGCGGCGCGCGAGGCTGAGTGGGTCGACCCCCAACATCGGCTGCTTCTGGAAACCGCATGGCATGCGGTCGAGCATGCGGGTATCGCACCCACGGCACTGGCCAATACCAACACCGGCGTGTTCGTCGGTCTGGCCACCCACGACTACCTGACCATGGTCTCCCAGCAGCTGGAGAACGCCGACCTTGCCGCCTATCTGGCCATCGGCACCTCCGGTGCGGCCGGCGCCGGGCGAATCAGCTACCGGCTGGGGCTACAGGGCCCCGCGGTGAGTGTCGACACGGCCTGCAGCTCGTCGCTGGTGGCGATTCACCAGGCCTGCCAGGCGTTGCGCCTCGGGGAATGCGACCTCGCCCTGGCGGGCGGAGCCAACGCACTCCTCACGCCGACCACCATGATCACCTTCTCTCAGTCGCGGATGCTGGCACCCGACGGCAGGTGCAAGACGTTCGACGCGGCCGCCGACGGCTATGTCCGGGGCGAGGGTTGCGGAGTCATCGTCATCAAGCGCCTCGAGGACGCCATCCGCGACGGCGACCGGATCCGCGCCTTGATCCGCGGCAGCGCGGTGAACCAGGACGGCGCGTCGGGCGGTTTGACCGTGCCCAACGGCGTCGCCCAGCAGCGGGTTATCACCGAGGCGCTGGAGTCGGCCGGGATTGCCCCCGCCGACGTCGATTACCTGGAGGCGCACGGAACGGGAACGTCGCTCGGCGATCCCATCGAGGTCCAGGCCGCGGCCGCCGTCCTCGGCCAGGGCCGAGATGCCGAACAGCCGCTGCTGATCGGCTCGGCCAAAACCAACATCGGCCATCTTGAAGCCGCCGCCGGCATCGCGGGCGTCCTCAAGGTGGTCCTGTCGCTCGAGCATCAGCAACTGCCGAAGCACCTGAATTTCAGCAACCCCTCCCCGCATATCCCGTGGGATCGCATCCCGGTGCGGGTCACCGACGAGCCGGTCAACTGGGAGCGGACCGACCGGCCAAGAATCGCCGGGGTCAGTTCGTTCGGGTTCACCGGCACCAATGCGCACGTCATTCTCGAGGAAGCGCCAGCGGCCGCTCCGGTGCCGGTGGACAGCCCCGGCGAGGCGCGAGACGACCGGTTCATGGTGCTGCCCGTGTCCGCGCGCACCCCCTCGGCGCTGGCGCAGACTGCCGCGAACTACCGCGACTGGCTCAGCGAGCATCCCGAGGCCTCGCTGGCCGAGGTCTGCCTTACCGCGGGCACGGCCCGGGCACACTTCGAACATCGGGCCGCCTGCGTGGTCAGTTCGGTGGACTCCGCACGCGAACTCCTTGACGCGCTGGCTGATGACCGGCCGGCACCCGGCCTGGTTCGCGGCGAACGTGGCGACGCCCCCAAGACCGCGTGGCTGTTCCCCGGCCAGGGCAGTCAGTACGTCGGCATGGCCCGCGAACTGTTCGAGACCGAACCGGTCTTCGCCGAGACGATGACCCGGGTCGCCGGGGCGGTCGCCGACGTGCTGGGTGCGCCACTGCTCGATGTCATCTTCGCCGCGGACGACCCGGCGACGCTGCAGCAGACCCGGCACGCCCAACCGGCGATCTTCGCCGTGGAGATGGGCCTGGCCCGACTGTGGCAGTCGTGGGGTCTGGAACCCGACGTGCTGCTCGGGCACAGCGTCGGACAGTACGCGGCAGCGTGCGTCGCCGGGGTGTTCTCCCTGGAGGACGGGGCCCGCCTGCTCGCCGAGCGCGGCCGGCTCTTCGGCGATCTGCCGGCGGGCGGACGGATGGCTGCAATCTTCGCCGACCCCGACCGCGTCGAACGACTCACCGACGAATTCCCGAGCCTCTCGGTGGCCGCCTACAACGGTGCGAACACCGTGCTGTCGGGACCGGGGTCCGACCTCGAGCAGGCCGTGGCGCGGTTGACCTCCGATGGCGTCCGATGCGATTGGCTGGACACCAGCCATGCCTTCCACTCCGCGCTGCTCGATCCAGCACTCGATGAGTTCGAAGCCTATGCGAACCGATTTGAATTCTCCTCTCCGCAAAGGATTTTGATCTGCAACCGGACCGGTGCCGCTCTCGGGCGAACCGCCAAGCTCGACGGTGCCTACTGGCGTCGTCATTCACGCCAGCCGGTCGAGTTCGCCAAAGGTGTGGCGACCCTTGCCGGGCTCGGCTGCACGCTGCTGTTGGAAGTCGGTCCCACCCCGGTGCTGACCGCTGCGGCACTGCGGGCGTGGCCGGACGCGGCGGCCACACCCAAGGCCATTCCGTCGCTGCGCCGAAACGTCGCCGATGACCGGCAGATCGCCGAGGCCGTGGCCGGAACGTACGCCGCCGGTCACCTGCCCGACTTCGGCGCCATGCTGCACCACCCGGCGCGCAAGCTGGACCTGCCGACCTATCCATTCGAGCACCGCCAGTACTGGTTCCCCCGGCACGAGCAATCCCCCGCCGACCATGTCACCACCTCCGACAACGTCGTGCGCACCGACGCCGTTGCGCTCCTCGAGGACGGCCGCATCGAAGAACTCGCTGCTCTGCTCGACAGCCAGGGGGGCGGCAGCACCACCGCCGATGTCCTGAAAAAACTTGCCGCACAACACAACAAGCAACGCAGCGCGCAGTCGATCGCCGACATCCGCTACCAGATCGACTGGCAGAAGTCCGCGGCCAAGCCCTCCGCGGCGACCGGAGACGACGCCCTGTGGGCCATAGTCGGCGACGACGCCGCAGTCACCGGACCGCTGGCCGACACGCTCACCGCGGCAGGCCTGCGGCACCGGGTGCTGGCACTGCCGTCCTCCGACGACGACGAGGAACGCCTGGCCGGCGAATTGCGGGCGGCGACGCAGGAGGGGTCTTCGGTGCGCATCGTGCACGTCGCGGGCCTGGAGTCCGACGGAACGTCGATGCGGTCACTGCTGCGGATGCAACACCGGGTCCTGGGCGGCACCCAGCGACTGTTCCGCGCGGCCGCCGCAGCCGACGTCGACGGTTCCATCTGGGTCGTCACCCGCGCAGCCCAACGGGTTACCGACAGCGACACCGTGGCGCCGGAGCAGAGCAGCCTGTGGGGTTTCTGCCGAGCGGCAGCATTGGAATATCCGCAGGTGTGGGGCGGGATTGCCGATCTGGCCGACGGCACCTACGACTGGCCTGCGGTGATCAGACAAGTCGCCAACCCGACGCCGGGCGAAGACCAGGTCGCATTGCGCGACAACGCCGTTCACGTCCCACGCCTGGTCCGCAGGACCGGGCAGCCCAAGCCGGACCAATTGCAGTTACGTTCCGATGCAACGTATCTGGTCACCGGAGGCCTTGGAGCGATCGGCCTGGAGATCACCCAATACCTGGCCGAGCACGGTGCCCGCCAGGTGGTGCTCACCAGTCGCCGCACACCCGATGACCCCACCCGCACCCGCATCGAATCGCTGGAAGACCAGCACGGCTGCGCAATCCGGGTGATCAATGCCGATGTCGCCAACCCGCACGACGTGGCACGCTTGCTCGCCACGGTCCAGGCCGAACTGCCGCCACTGGCCGGCATCGTCCATGCCGCCGGCGAGAACTCCACCACCCCGCTGAGCGCTCTGGACAGCACGGAATTGGACCGGGTGTTCGCCGGGAAGGTCTGGGGCGCCTGGAATTTGGCTGAGCATCTGGCCGAAGCCACTGCCGGCCTTAACCTGGACTTCTTCCTCTCCACCTCCTCGATCGCGTCGGTGTGGGGCAGCTACGGTCAGAGCGCCTACAGCGCGGCCAACGGCTTCCTCGACGGGCTGACCTGGAACCTGCGCGCCCGTGGCGTTCCGGCCGTCAGCGTCAACTTCGGGCCCTGGTCGGCCGGGGAGGCCGCCGTTGTTCATGGGCAGTCCGGAATGGCCGACGTCGATGCGCGTGCACAGCTGGAATTGCGCGGTATCCATACGCTGTCCCCCGCCGACGCGCTGGCCGGCATGGCCGACGTGATGGGTTCAACCCCGGAAGCGGTTGTCGCGCGCATGGATTGGGACCGATTCCTCCCGATCTACCTGCAGGCCGGTCGTCGGTCCCTCCTCGACGAGGTGGCCCGCGAGGTCCCCTCGACGGTCTCCGCGGTACCCGCGGCAGGCGGGACGGCGCTGGTGGAACGACTCACCGCCGCACCCGTGCAGCAGCGCCGGAAGATTGTTTTGGACCTCCTCCGCAACACCGTCTCGGAGGTGACCCGGGTCGACGTCGCCGAAATCCGTGAGGACACCGGCTTCTTCGACCTCGGCATGGACTCGCTGATGGCGATCGAACTGCGGCGCCAACTCGAGCAGGCGATCGGCCAGTCACTGCCGGCGACGCTGGCGATGGACTACCCGCGGCTCTCCGACGTTGCCGACTACCTGCTTGGCGACGTCCTGCAACTTGGCGACCGGGCCGAGGCGAAGGTCGCCCGCCAGCCCTCCTCCCAAACGGCTTCGGCGATGGACGAGCCGATTGCGATCATCGCGGTTGCATGCCGCTTCCCCGGCGCACCGGATGCCGACGCCTACTGGGATGTGTTGTCCGGCGGGGTGGACGCGATCAGTGAGATCCCCGAGGACCGCTTCGACATCGATGAGTTCTACGACCCGGATCAACAGACGCCGGGCAAGATCTACACCCGCAGCGGCGGATACCTGGACAGCGTCGATGGATTCGATCCGGAGTTCTTCGGCATCTCGCCGCGCGAGGCCATCTGGATGGACCCCCAGCAGCGTCTGATGCTCGAGATCGCCTGGGAGGGCTTGGAACGGGCCGGCTACGCACCGACGTCGCTGCGCGGCAGCCGAACCGGTGTCTTCGTCGGGGTGGGCGCCAACGAGTACGCCCACCTGATGTCGGGCGACTCCGTGGACAACCTCGAGGCCTACTTCATCACCGGCAACGCTCTCAACGCGGTGGCCGGACGCGTCGCCTTCACCCTGGGCCTGGAGGGGCCGGCGGTGGCGATGGACACCGCATGCAGCTCCTCCCTGGTGGCGGTCCACCAGGCCGCTCAGGCGCTGCACTCGGGTGACTGCGACATGGCACTGGCCGGCGGCGTCAACATCCTGCTGAGCCCGGCCTCGATGGTCGCCGCCTCCCGCGCCCGGATGCTGTCCCCCGACGGCAGGTGCAAGACCTTCGACGCGGCCGCCGACGGATACGTCCGCGGCGAGGGCTGCGGGGTCCTGGTGCTCAAACGGCTCAGCGACGCCCAGCGCGACGGTGACCGGATCTGCGCGGTGATCCGCAGCAGCGCGGTCAACCAGGACGGCGCCTCCAGCGGTCTGACGGTCCCCAACGGCGGCGCCCAACAGCGACTCATCGCCTCCGCACTGTCCCGCGCGGGCGTGGCCGGCAGCCACCACGAGTGTTTCGCCGCCCCGATGGACGCCGCGCGCGGCGCCGACCTGGTCACCACCGACGTGTGGACCTCGATGGGCTGGGAAGCGGAGAACGAGGCACGCTGTGCCGCCTTTGCCGACTGGCAGGTCGATGCCGACATGATGAAGGTGGCCAAGGCCGACTCGCTGTTCATGCACTGCCTGCCGGCGCATCGCGGCGAGGAGGTGAGCGCGGAAGTGATCGACGGCCCGCAGTCGGTGGTGTGGGACGAAGCCGAAAACCGCCTGCACGCGCAGAAGGCGCTGATGGAATTCCTGCTGCTCGGACGCGTGTCCGGCAGCTGAACCGACGACTCTTATTGAAAGACGAGCAACGATGAGCGACATCAAGAAAGTGGTCCTCGCCTATTCGGGCGGCCTGGACACCTCGGTCATCCTGAAGTGGCTGCAGGATGTGTATCAGTGCGAAATCGTCACCTTCACCGCCGACCTCGGCCAGGGCGAGGAACTCGAACCGGCGCGTGCCAAGGCGATCAAG
>CAZRFC010000053.1:0-15304 GCA_964598975.1 uncultured Mycobacterium sp.
CCGCCACCCACAGTTGCAGTTCGGGATCCAGGGCGTTGTACTTCACCGGGCTGTCGTCGGTGGAGGTCACCTGTGCGTGCGCCTGGGTCACCGCCTTGCGGTAGGCCTTCTGCTGTTCGACGGTGCCCTGGGTGGCCACCGCCAGATAGGTGAACGTGGTCCGGGCGCGCTTGATCGGATGGCGGTCGATGCGTCCGCTCTCCACCCGGCTCTCCTTGACGCCGTACCCGACGCCGGGGTGACCCAATTGCATGATCACGTTGGCCGGGCCGGCCAGCAGGGCGATCCCCGGAATTTCGAACGGCTTGGGCCTGGACAACCGTTCGAACAGCCCGCGGCCACGCGGGCCCGAGGACTCGCTGACGGGACGGTCCGCAACGCCGACGGACACACGAGTGCTGGCCACCGGGCCCCCTTGCGCAAATGTGGAAACGAATGTTTCCCGATATTGTGCCAAGCCCGTCCTGATGTCAAGATGACGCGGTGACCCAGGCACGGCCCTATGCCGGAGTAGACGCCGCCGACCGGCTGGCCCGTCGTCGCGCCCGCCTGTTGGAGTCCGGCCTTGAAATGCTCGGGAGCAATGTCGATCCCGCCGAACTGACGGTTCGCGGGATCTGTCAGCAGGCCGGTCTGGCCACCCGGTACTTCTACGAAGGGTTCCACGACAAAGACGATTTCATCGGCGCGGTCTTCGACTGGGTGATCGGACAATTGGCGACGACCACCCAGGCCGCGGTTTCCGCGGCACCCGCCGATGAGCAGACCCGGGCCGGTTTGACGAATATCGTGCGGACGATCGAGGTCGATCCCCGCGTGGGTCGGCTCATCTTCGGCACCCAGGTGTCCAACACCGCGGTGATCCGCAAGCGCCAGGAGACCGAGGCGCTGTTCGTGATGCTGGCCGGCCAGCACGTGGAGACGATCACCCGGCAGCCCGCCACCGAGGCCACCAAGGCGTTCTCCTACTTCGTCGTCGGGGGTGTCACCCAGACCATCAGTGCGTGGCTGGCCGGCGACGTCGTCCTGACGTCGGCGGAATTGGTCGATCAGCTCAGCGCAATCGTCGACGCCTTCGGGGAGTCGCGCCTGTTCCGGATCTGACCACGATGACAGCGACGGTGCGGGTGCTGGCGCATTTCCTGCCTGGCGATACGGCGCTGGGAATGGTTGCGCCCGAATCGGATTGGCTGGACATCCGCTGGTGCCACGAGGACGACGACGTCACCCTGCACCGCGAACTGCCGTGGGCGGATGTGTTCTGGCACGTGCTGCGCCCGCTGTCCGGTGATGATCTGCGCCGCGGCGCCCGGTTGCGACTGATTCACAAACTCGGCGCCGGAGTCAACACCATCGACGTCGCGACGGCCACCGCACTGGACGTCGCGGTGGCCAACATGCCGGGGGCCAACGCTCCGGCCGCCGCCGAGGGCACCGTCCTGCTGATGCTGGCCGCGATGCGCCGCCTTCTGGCACTCGACGCCGCTACCCGGGCAGGGCGCGGATGGCCGACTGACGCCACGCTCGGGGAGACGGTGCGGGACATCGGGAGCTGCACGGTGGGCCTGGTCGGCTACGGCAACATCGCGCGCCGGGTTGAGCAGATCGTGGCCGCCATGGGCGCGCGGGTGCTGCACACCAGCACCGCCGACGACGCCACCCCGGGCTGGCGGCCCCTTGCCGCGCTACTCGAAGACAGCGACATCGTCAGCCTGCACCTGCCACTCACCGCGGATACCGAGGGGCTGATCGACCGCGATGCGCTGGCGCTGATGAAGCGGACGGCTCTGCTGGTCAACACATCCCGCGGCGCCGTCGTGGACGAGGCGGCGCTCACCGAGGCACTTCGGGAGGGCAGGTTGGCCGCCGCCGGGCTGGACGTCTTCGCCGCCGAACCGGTGGATCCGGGAAATCCATTGCTGAAACTGGACAACATCGTGGTGACCCCGCACGTGGTCTGGTACACACAGGACACCATGCGCCGGTACCTGGCCGAGGCCATCGACAACTGCCGAAGGCTGCGCGACGGGCAGGATCTGGCCAACATCGTCAACGGCGTCAACGTCGTCGGCGATGTTCAGCGAGGGAGGCGCGGTGTCCGTCTCTCCGACAGCTGAGTCGCTGGAAGCCGGCACGATTCGGACCGTCACGGTGCGGTTGGTGCCACTGTTGATGGCACTGTATTTCGTCAACTACCTCGACCGCACGAACCTGGGTATCGCCAAGGCCGAGATCAGCGCTGACCTGCAACTGTCGGCCACCACGTTCGGACTGGCGTCGGGCATTTTCTTCATCGGCTATGTCCTGGTGGAGGTTCCGTCGAATCTGGCGCTGGTGAGGTTCGGCGCCCGGCGGTGGCTTGCACGTATCGCGGTCTCCTGGGGGATCGTCGCGGTCGCGATCGCGTTTGCACCCAACGCCCCGACTCTGCTGGCTTTGCGGTTCCTGCTGGGCGTCGCCGAAGCCGGGCTGTTTCCCGGCGTCGTCTTCTATCTCAGCCGATGGTTCCCGGCCGCGTACCGCGCCCGCATCGTGGGGACGTTCATGCTGGCGGTTCCGATCGCCGCGGCGATCGGAACGCCGTTGGCCGCGTGGCTTATTCAGGCCGGACACGGCACGTTCGGTCTGGCCGGATGGCGGTTCATGATGGTGTGCGTCGGCCTGCCCGCGGTGTTTCTCGGCGTGGTCTGCTGGTTCTACCTGACCGACCGGCCCGACGACGCGCACTGGATGACCGAGGACCAACGCCGCTGGCTCATCGGACAACTGGCCGCCGAGGAACTTCAGATCAGCAATCGCTACCACTATCCGCTGCGGCGGACCCTCACCAGCCCACGGGTCTGGGCACTTGCAGTCGTGTACTTCGGGGTGGCCTACGGCCTCTATGCGTTGGCGTTTTTCCTCCCGTCCATCGTCGCCGGGTTCCGAAAGACGTTCGCCGTGCAGCTGTCCCTGGTCGAGGTGGGACTGATCACCGCGGTGCCCTACGTTTTCGGCGCGCTGGCGATGTTCTTCTGGTCCAGGCACGCCGACCGCGCTGCCGAACACGTCTGGCATGTGGCGATTCCGCTGGCAGTGGGTGGTGCGGCGATCCCGGTGGCGTTGTACCTGCGCAACCCGGTGGCGGTGATGGCAGCTGTGACCGTCGCCGCGGTCGGCATCTTCGCCGCAATGCCGGTGTTCTGGGCGCTGCCGTCGCGATTCCTCACCGGCGCCGCGGCCGCCGGCGGGATCGGCCTGATCAACTCGCTGGGCAACATGGGTGGGTTCGCCGCACCGTATGCCACCGGCGCACTGGAGGACCTCACCGGAACCGACAAGGCGGGCATGTGGGCGGTCGGGACGATCATGACGGTCGGGGCCGCCCTGGTGGTCTGGCTGCGGGCAACTCCGAGCCCGGATCACCGGGACCACGAAGCCGAAAACGATGGAACCGCGGAGTACCCTCGGTCCCAACCCACCGGTTAATTGGCACCTCTGAGAGTGAAGGCGACCGAAACATGCCCCTCGCGATCACATCCGAGCACCAGGACCTCGCCGACTCCGTGCGAGCACTCGTCCGCCGGGTCGCCCCGGCCGAGTTCCTGCACGCGTCGCTGGAAACCCCGGTCCCCAGCCCGCCGCCGTACTGGCGGGCAGCCGCCGAACAGGGTTTACACGGACTGCATCTCGCCGAGTCGGTCGGCGGTCAGGGCTTCGGTCTGCTCGAACTGGCCATCGCGATCGCCGAATTCGGCTACGGCGCCGTCCCGGGTCCGTACGTCCCCTCGGCGATCTCCAGTGCCCTGATCGCCGCCCACGACCCTGATGCCAAAGTGCTCGCCGAACTGGCCGCCGGGGAGAGCATCGCCGCCTTCGCGATCGAATCCGAACTGACCGCCAGCCGCCAGAACGACACCCTGGTGATCCGCGGGGAGGCCCGTTCGGTGCCCGCCGCCGCCCAGGCCTCGGTGCTGGTCCTGCCGGTCAATATCGACAGCGGTATCGAGTGGATCGTGCTCGAAGCCGACGCACTCGAGATCGTTCCGCTGCGATCGGTGGACGCCCTGCGGCCGGTGGCCCACGTCCGCGCCAATGGCGTAGAGGTCGGCGCCGAACGGCTGCTGTCGAACGTCTCCCAGTCAGCCGGTCGCGCCATCGTGGACACCTTGCTGTCGGCCGAGGCGGTCGGCATCGCCCGCTGGGCCACCGACACCGCCTCGGAATACGCCAAGATCCGGGAGCAGTTCGGCCGGCCCATCGGCCAGTTCCAGGCCATCAAGCACAAGTGCGCCGAGATGATCGCCACCACCGAACGGGCCACGGCCGCAGTCTGGGACGCCGCCCGCGCGATTGACGAAGCGGCGGAAAGTAATTGGGATAACGACGCGACCCACTACGAGTTCGCCGCAGCGGTGGCAGCCACCCTGGCCCCGAAGGCCGCCCAACACTGCGCCCAGGACTGCATCCAGGTACACGGTGGCATCGGCTTCACCTGGGAGCACGACACCAACGTGTACTACCGGCACACCCTTGGTTTGGTCGCGGCCTTCGGCCGCTCGACCGAATACCCGCAACGGGTGTTCGACACCGCGACCAGCAGTGGCATGCGGGCGCTGGACATCGACCTCGACCCCGACACCGAGAAGTTACGCGCAGAGATTCGCGCCGAAGTCGCTGCGCTGAAGGCGATTCCCAGCGAGGAGCGCAAGGCGGCCATCGCCGAGGGCGGCTGGGTTCTTCCGTATCTGCCGCAACCGTGGGGCCGTGCAGCGTCGCCGGTGGAGCAGATCATCATCTCCCAGGAGTTCAGTACCGGACGGGTCAAGCGGCCCGCCATGGGCATCGCCGCCTGGCTCATCCCGTCGATCGTCGCCTTCGGCACCGACGAGCAGAAGCAGCGCTTCCTCCCGCCCACCTTCCGCGGCGAGATGATCTGGTGCCAGCTGTTTTCCGAACCGGGTGCCGGTTCCGATCTGGCCAGCCTGACCACCAAAGCCACCAAGGTCGAGGGCGGCTGGCGAATCACCGGACAGAAGATCTGGACCACGGCCGCGCAGTTCTCCCAGTGGGGCGCACTGCTGGCGAGGACGAACCCGAGCGCGCCGAAACACAATGGCATCACCTACTTCCTACTCGATATGAAGCAACCTGGGGTGGAGGTCAAGCCGCTGCGCGAACTGACCGGCAACGCACTGTTCAACACCGTGTTCATCGACGACGTCTTCGTGCCCGACGAGTTGGTGCTCGGACAGGTGGACCAGGGGTGGGAGGTCAGCCGCAACACCCTTACCGCAGAACGTGTTTCGATCGGTAGTGACGAGCCGTGGTTCCTGCCGAACCTGACCAAGTTCGTCGAGTTCGTCAGCGGTGGCCACTTCGACCAGGTGGGCCATCACCGCGCCGGGACACTGATCGCCGAGGGCCATGCCGCCAAGCTGATGAACATGCGCTCGACGCTGCTGACCCTGGCCGGCGGCGATGCCATGCCGTCGGCGGCGATCTCGAAGCTGTTGTCGATGCGGACCGGTCAGGGCTACGCGGAGTTCGCGGTCGCATCGATGGGTATCGACGGCGCAATCTGGGAAGAGGATTCGATCCAGGGCAAGTGGGCGGAGTTCCTGCTGGCCAGCCGCGCGACGACCATCTACGGCGGCACCTCCGAGGTGCAGTTGAACATCATCGCCGAGCGGCTGCTCGGCCTGCCGCGCGACCCGTAAACCCCGGCGAGCAGACACAAACTCGCACGAATCCGCCCGCAGGAGTGCGAGTTTATGTCTGCTCGCGGAAGATCCTGCTAGTGGATCTCGATCTGGCGTAGCTCCCGCTTGAGGATCTTGCCGGTCGGGTTGCGGGGCAGCTCGGTCAGGAAGACGACCTCGCGCGGAACCTTGTACCGGGCAAGGTGATCGCGCACGTAGTCCTTGATCACTTCCTCGGTGAGTTCGACGCCCTCCTTGACCACGACAAAGGCGCGCAGCCGCTGGCCGAAATCCTTGTCGTCCACGCCGAGCGCGGTGGCCTCGATGACGTCGGGATGGCCGCTGATGAGGTCTTCCACCTCGGCCGGGAAGACGTTCTCGCCACCGGAGACGATCATCTCGTCGTCGCGGCCGCTGACATAGAGCAATCCGTCGTCGTCGAAATAGCCGACGTCGCCGGAGGACATCAGCCCGTCGATGATCTCCTTGCCGCCCCCGCCGGTATAGCCCTCGAACGGAAAGAAGTTGCCGACGAAGATCCTGCCCACCTTGCCCTGTGGCAACTCGTGGCCATGCTCATCGAGAATCTTGACCTTCACACCCTTGATCGTCGGCCCGACCGTCGCCGGATTCTTCTTCAGGTCCTGTGGACGCGCGATGGACACGAACGCGATTTCCGTTGAGCCGTAAAGGTTGTAGACCACCGGGCCGATGTCCTTCATGGCCCGGGTCGCCAGTTCGGCACCGAGTTGTGAACCCGACGCGAAGATGATCCGCAGCGAGGACATGTCCGGTTTCTTGTCCATCTTCTCCAGGGTGTCCAGCATCCGGGAGAGCATCACCGGAACCACCACGATGGCCGTCACCTTGTGCTTGGGAATGTCTTCGAGAACGGTGGCCGGTTTGAATCGGCGGTGCAGGACCAGCGTCGACCCCAGCGTCATCGCGATGGTCGCGTGCAGATAGCCCAGCGCGTGGAACATCGGAGCGGGCAGCGCGGTGACCTCCCCGGATTTGAACGGGACGTGAGACAACACCCCGCCGATCGGGGCGAGCGTCGGCGGCGCGTGCCGGTTGGCGCCCTTCGGCGTGCCGGTGGTGCCACTGGTCAGGATGATGATCGAGGACCGTTTGGTGGCCTTGGGCGCGGGGGCTTTGCTGCTGCGGGCGATCAAGTCTGCCAGCGTCTCGTCGGTGCTGCCGGACGGGCCGTCGGCATCGGGGTTGGAGCCGAGCGCGCGCAGCTTGCCCAACGGGGTCTCGGCCAGTTTCACCGCTTCGGAGTACTCGTCGTCATAGATGATGACCTTGCCGCCCTCGCGGGCCGCAACATCGCGGATCTGCGGTCCGGAGAACTCGGTGTTGAGCAGGATCGTTCGAGCGCCCACCCGGCCGCAGGCATAGTTGGCGATCAGAAACCATCGATGGTTGCGAGCCAGGATCGCCACCCCGTCGCCACCCTTGACCCCCATCGCCAACAGTCCGTTGGCGGTCGCGTTGACGGCATCGTTGAGTTCGGCGAAGGTCATCGTCCCTTCGTCGTCGATGATGGCCGTGCGGTTGGGGTTCCGCCGCGCATTGAGCGCGGGGATCATGCCCACCTCGCCCCACCGGCGGACATCGGCAGCCAGTGCGGCGAAATTCTGCGGCGGCTCCAACCCGAAAGCACCCGAGGAAATCATCTTCTGCAAGTAGTGCAGTTCAGCCGAGCCCCGCTCGGCGTACTGACGTGCCTTGTCGAGCACCTTGGATGTGAGATCGGAAATCGCCATGCGTTCAGCCTAGAGCCAACGGGTCAGGCCATAGGGTGGGATTCATGGCGGATTCCAGCGGCGTGACGCTGGAGGTGGGCGGCCGGGCGGTACTCGTCACCCACCCCGACAGGGTGGTCTTCCCGGCCGCCGGCGGGCGGCAGGCCATCAGCAAGTTGGACTTGGTGAACTACTACGCCGCGGTGGCAGGGGCCGCCCTGGGCGGTGTCGCGGACCGCCCGATGATCCTCAAGAGATTCGTCAAAGGGGTCACCGAAGAGGCCGTCTTCCAGAAACGCGCACCGAAGAACCGGCCGGACTGGGTGGACGTCGCCGAACTGCGCTACGCCTCCGGAACCTCGGCGGCAGAAGCGGTCATCCACGACGCCGCGGGGTTGGCATGGGCGGTCAACCTCGGCTGCGTCGACCTCAATCCGCATGCGGTCCGGGCCGGCGACCTCGAACACCCCGACGAACTGCGGATCGATCTCGACCCGCTGCCGGGAGTTCCGTGGGAACAGATTCTCGACGTCGCCGCCGTGGTGCGGGAAGTACTCGACGACCACGGCCTGACGCCCTGGCCGAAGACGTCCGGTTCGAAGGGCTTCCACATTTACGCCCGAATCGACCCGCGGTGGCCCTTCAGCCAGATGCGACTGGCTGCCCAGACCGTCGCCCGGGAGGTGGAGCGCCGCGCACCGCAACTGGCCACCAGCCAGTGGTGGAAACAGGAACGCCACGGGGTGTTCGTCGATTTCAACCAGAACGCCAAGGACCGCACCGTGGCCTCGGCGTACTCGGTGCGCGCCGTTCCCGACGCCCGGGTCTCCACCCCGCTGCGCTGGGACGAGGTGTCCGGGTGCCGCCCCGAGACCTTCACCATTGCCACCGTGCCCGATCGGGTGAGGCAGTGCGGCGACCCCTGGGAGCCGATGAACCGCCATGCCGGATCCCTGGCGGCGCTGCTGCGGCTCGCCGAGGAACTCGGACCACCCGAGCGTCCACCGAGGGCCGGCAAACCGCTGATCGAAGTGGCCCGCACCAAGACGCGGGAGGAGGCGATGGCGGCGTTGGACATCTGGCGGGATCGACACCGCGACGCAGCGGCGCTGCTGGAGCCTGCCGACGTCCTTATCGACGGCATGCGCGGGCCCAGTTCGATCTGGTACCGGATCCGGATCAACCTCGAACATGTACCGCCGCCGCAGCGCCCGGGCCAGGAGCAGCTGATCGCCGATTACAGCCCATGGGTGGGCTATTCGGGTCGCCAGCGCTGACAGCCCGGCGTTGCATGCGGTTTGATGGGACGGTGGCCACGATCAGCAGATCCCGCACCATCGGAGCCTCCCCGCAGGCCGTGTGGGAGGTGCTGGCCGACTTCGGCGCGATCAGCGGATGGGCTCCTAACGTCGACCATTCCTGCCTCCTCGAGCACGGTCCGGCGGGTCCGGCGATCGGCACCACCCGGCGGGTGCAAGTAGGCCGCGACGCCCTGGTCGAGCGGATCACTGAGTTCACACCCCCGACCGGACTGGCCTACGACATCGAAGGCCTGCCCCGACAGCTGCGTCGAGTCGCCAACCAGTGGGCGCTGGCGCCGGCCCCCGGCGGAAGGACCGACGTGACTCTCACCAGCACCGTCGATATCGGCGCCAATCCGTTGGCCAGTCTCGCCGAACGCGCGATGTGCCGCTTCATGTCCAAGCAGTCCGACGCAATGCTGACCGGACTGGCCGAACGAGTGGAAGGTTCGCTATGACAGATGTTCTCCGCCCGAGCGGCTCATCGGTTCCCCGCCCCGACATCGTGATCGTGATGACCGATGAGGAACGTGCGATTCCGCCGTACGAATCGCAGGAGGTGCTGGCCTGGCGCGACCGCATTCTCACCGGCCGTAAATGGTTCGATGAAAACGGCGTCAGTTTCACCCGGCACTACACCGGATCACTGGCATGTGTGCCCAGCCGTCCGACGATTTTCACCGGCCAGTATCCGGATCTGCACGGGGTCACCCAGACCGATGGAATCGGCAAGGCGTACGACGATTCCCGGATGCGGTGGCTGCGCCGGGGCGAGGTTCCCACCCTGGGTAACTGGTTCCGGGCCGCCGGATACGACACCCACTACGACGGCAAGTGGCACATCTCCCATGCCGATCTGACCGATCCGGCCACCGGGAAGATCCTGGCCACCAACGACGACGACGGCGTTGTCGACCCGGCTGCGGTGCAGCGCTATCTGGACGCGGACCCGCTTGCGCCGTACGGGTTTTCGGGCTGGGTCGGACCCGAGCCGCACGGCGCGCTGACGGCCAACTGCGGATTGCGCCGCGACCCGTTGATCGCCGAACGAGTGGTGGCCTGGCTCGAAGACCGCTACGCCCGCCGCCGCGCGGGCGACCCCGAGGCACTGCGGCCGTTCCTGCTGGTGGCCAGTTTCGTCAATCCGCACGACATCGTCTTGTTCCCCGGGTGGGTGCTGCGCTCGCCGCTCAAGCCGTCCCCACTCGATCCGCCGCACGTACCGCCCGCACCAACCGCCGAGGAGGATCTGCGCACCAAGCCCGCCGCGCAGATCGCCTTCCGGGAGGCCTACTACTCCGGTTACGCCCCGGCCGCCGCGATTCAGCAGGTGTACGAACGCTTTGCGCAGCGCTACCGAGACATGTACTACCGCCTGCACGCCGAGGTCGACACCCCGATCGACCGGGTTCGGCGCGCCGTGACCGAAGGCTCGGAGAATGCGGTGCTGGTCCGTACCGCCGATCATGGCGACCTGCTCGGCGCCCACGGTGGCCTGCACCAGAAGTGGTTCAACCTCTACGACGAGGCGACCCGGGTGCCGTTCACGATCGTGCGGGTGGGCGGTCAGGGCACCGGGCCGCGGGTGGTCAACGCACCCACCTCCCACGTCGACCTGGTGCCCACCCTGCTCGGCGCCGCCGGAGTGGACGTGACCGCGGTGGCCGAGACCTTGCGCGATGATTTCACCGAAGTACATCCGCTGCCCGGCCGTAATCTGATGCCGGTCGTCGACGGGGCTCCTGCCGACGACGACCGCGCCGTGTATCTGATGACACGCGACAACATGCTCGAAGGCGACTCCGGCGTGTCCGGAGTGGGCCGGCAGCTGAAACGCACCACCAATCCGCCTGCCCCCCTTCGCATCCGGATTCCGGCACACACAGCGGCGAACTTTGAGGGCTTGGTCGTCAGGGTCGGCGAGGACACCGCACCCGGCGGCGGAGGGCATCTCTGGAAGCTGGTCCGCAGCTTCGACGACCCCTCCACGTGGACCGAACCGGGGGTCCGCCACCTGGCCGCCAACGGACTAGGCGGGGAGGTGTACCGAACCAACCCGCTGGACGATCAGTGGGAGCTCTATGACCTGACCGCCGATCCCATCGAAGCCGACAACCGCTGGGCCGACCCGGCCCTGCATGAGTTGCGCCACCATCTGCGGAGGCGGCTGAAGGAATCCCGCGCCGAGTCCGTGCCTGAGCGCAACAATCCATGGCCGTATGCGACGCGCGGGTACGGGGTGGCGCACTGAGATAGCCGGCGGCCGGTCGGCCGACCTTGACTGATCCATCCGTCGTATGTGACGATTTCGTCAGTCAGGGAAGTGAGGGTGCCGTGGGCGACGTCGTCGGTGCACACAATGAGTTGCACAGTGAGCAGGGCGGACTGCGCGGCGAGCATCCGGGGCGTGCGCGCAATCCGGTGATCAAGGTCGCCGATCTGGCCTGGCTGGAGTTCGACAAACCCGACCTCTCCCGCGCGGCCGCCTTCGCCCGCGCCTTCGGATTTCAGACCAGCGCCGCCACTGCCGAGGAACTGCACCTTCGGGGCACCGACGCCGGCGGCCCGTGCGTGATCATCCGGCGCGGTCCGGCCACCAGGTTCCGCGGATTCGCCTTCCGCGCCGACGACGAAGCCGACCTGCTGCGACTGGCGAACAAGACCGGATCGGCACCGGTGGCCTTGCCGGACAGCATCGGCGGGCGGGCGGTTAATCTGATCGACCCTAGCGGCAACCCCGTCAAAGTCGTTGCCGGACTTCACGAATGTCCCGCACTGCCCGCCCAGCAACCCCACGTCTTCAACTTCGGGCACCAGGTTCGCCGCGCCAATGCCACCCAGCGACCGCCCCGCGAGCCGGCGCGAGTCCAGCGACTCGGCCACGTGGTGCTCTCGTCGACGAAGTACATCGAGAACCTGAACTGGTACCTCGAGCACTTCGGCCTGATCGTCAGCGACTTCCTGTACTACGAAGGCCAACGCCAGCGCGGCCCGACGATGAGCTTCATCCGATGCGACCGGGGCGCCATCCCCACCGATCACCACACCATGGCCATGGCGTTGGGTCCGGCAAACCGCTACGTGCACTCCGCATTTCAGGTGAGCGACCTCGACGCACTCGCGGCCGGCGGCGAATACCTGCTCCAGCAGGGCTACTTCCGATCCTGGGGTATCGGCAGGCACATCCAGGGCAGCCAACTGTTCGACTACTGGCGCGACCCCGACGGGTTCCTGGTGGAACACTTCGCCGACGGCGATATGTTCGATGATTCCGTCGAAACCGGCTGGGCGCCCTTTACCGCATCCGGGCTGGCGCAATGGGGACCACCGGCCACCAAGGATTTCCTGGGGATCGACCCCCGGCACGCCCGGGACGAGGTGGGGGCGATCGTGACGGCACTACGCGATAGGAACGAGTTCGACGTGAAGAGGTTGATCGGACTGCTGAAGGTGGCGCGCTCATGACGATGTCGGTCCTGCGTACTGCAGAGGGCTGGTGGGTGCGCAAGGGCGACGCGGCCAGCAAGGTCGAAACTTCAGCCTCCACCACGGGTGAGCTTCTCGCAGATCGGAGCTCGCTCAACGCGGCGCAGGCCAGCACGTCGACCGTACCGGTGGCGAACTTGGACCTGCTGTCGCCGGTGACGACGCCGTGCCGCGTGGTGGCACAGATGACGAACTTCGCCTCCCACGTCCGCGATGCGGGAATGGATCCCGACAGCACGCCGCTGACGTTCTTCCGGAAATCGTCGGCATCGGTGAGTGGGCCGTTCGATCCGATCGTCAAACCCGGGCATGTTCGCTTCCTGGACTACGAAGTCGAGATCGGACTTGTGGTGGGCCGCGACATCCCGGTCGGCACGACCATCTCAGGCACCGATCTGCCGGATCTTCTTGCCGGCCTGGTGGTCACCAACGACGTTTCGGCCCGGGACATCCAGTTACCGCAGACCCAGTTCTACGAGGCCAAGTCCTACCCGACGTTCACACCGGTCGGCCCGGAACTGGTCCTGCTCGACGCCGACGAATGGCGCCGCTTCGGCGATCTGCGACTGCGACTGAGCGTCAATGGCGAACAGCGGCAGAACGCAATCGTGGACGGTGACATGCTTTACCGGCCCCTGCAGGCGTTGCAGTCGCTCAGCCGGTTTCAGGACCTGCGCGCCGGCGACCTCATCCTCACCGGAACCCCGGTCGGAACCGCGCTGAGCGCCCCACCCAAGCCGGTCCAGATGATTTCCAACCTGCTGCCACCGGCGCTCAAGTGGAAGGCGTTCTTCAAAAGCCAGGAACGCAATTCGAAGTATTTGCAGGACGGCGATCGCCTCGAGGCTTCCGTGGCCACCGACGACGGTGCCATCGACCTCGGCACCCAGCGGATGACGGTGCGGGCTTAGGTGTTCTTGACCTAGACGGTATGAAGGCTGACTCGGGGCCGAAGGCCTCGGGCTGCAATCGGACGTGGGTTGCCGGTGGCGGGTGAACACTCGCTCCGGTAGAGCCACAGTTGCAGACAGGAGGCCTCCGGTGAGTTTCAACGGTACGAGTGTCGGTTTGGACGTGCATGCGCTTTCGGTGGTCGCGCATGCCGTCGATGAAGAAACGGGTCGGGTCGAGCGGGCGCGATTGTGCCCGGATCACGGCGAGATTCTGGGCTGGTTGCGCCAGCTGCGCGGGCCGGTGCGCGTGGCCTACGAGGCCGGGCCCACCGGTTTCGGGTTAGCCCGGGCTCTGGCCGAAGCGCAGATCGAGTGCACGGTGGCGGCGCCGTCGAAGTTGATTCGCCCGTCGGGGGATCGGATCAAGACCGATGCCCGGGATGCCGCTCACCTGACCCGGTTGCTGCGTCTGGGTGAGATCACCGCGGTCGTCGTGCCGGATCGTGAGGTCGAAGCGACCCGCGATCTGGTGCGTGCCCGCGAGGACGCCCGCGCCGATCTGATGCGGGTGCGCCACCGGCTCTCGAAACTGTTGTTGCGTCAGGGCCGGGTCTATTCGGGTGGGCAGGCCTGGACTGGGGTGCACGAGACCTGGCTACGCCGGCAACGTTTCGAGGACCCGCACACCGCCTCGGCATTCGATCACCACTTTGAAGCGGTCCTGAACGCGACCGCGGCCCGTGACCGCCTCGATGAGCAGATCATCGACGTCGCTGCCTCGCCGCGGTGGGCCGACATCGTCAACCGGCTCGGATGCCTGCGCGGTGTCTCGGCGCTGACCGGATTGGGCCTGGCGGTGGAGATCGGCGACTGGACCCGGTTCACTGGTGCATCGATCGGCGCCTACGTCGGCTTGGTGCCCACCGAGTATTCCTCGGGTTCCTCGCGGGTCCAGGGTTCGATCACCAAGGCCGGCAACGCCCATGTGCGCAGGCTGCTGGTCGAATCGGCCTGGCATCACCGGGCGGCGTATCGCAATCCCGGTCCGACGATGCGGGCCCGGTGGGCCAAGGTCGATCCCGCGCTCAAGGCCCGCGGGCATGCCGGTAACCGCCGACTGCATCAACAGTGGTGCCGGTTCAACGAGCGTAAGAAGCCTCACGTGGTGGCTAACGTCGCGATCGCCCGCGAGTTGGCCGGCTGGTGCTGGTCGTTGGCAACCTTGACCTGACACACCGCAGATGACTTGATCGGAACCAGTCTGGTGACGGCGAGGTAAGCGAACAAGATCTGCGTTACAGCTATGAGCAACAACGATATTCACCGAATATCCGCGTGACGCCCGTCCCTAGAGAGCAGCCACCGTTCGCGCCGAACCATCGTCTTGCGGTAACCAACCCGCGTATATCAGTCTGACACCAACCGTCGTTGACCAACGACCGCCATCGAACCGGCTGGCACCGATCAAACGAAAGCCGCCCCGGCGCAAAACCGGGGCGGCTTTCACCTGCCTCTTGACAAACGGTGCCTACATATCAGCTGTACCTAGCCCTCGAGCACCGAATCCTCAATCGCCGGCAGCGGACGCGTGCAGATCTTGTGCGCATCGCGTGCCGACATCCCGAACAGTCGCAGCAGGTCCGTTGCCATCGCGTCCGTGGTCTGATCGCCGTCGCGGTCGGGGTCGTTGGCCAGCAAGAACCCCAGCCCCATCAGCAGTCCTCCGGCGACGGCCAACGCCCGTTCGGGATCGTCGACATTGAACCGCCCAGCCTCGGCGGCAGCTTTGATGTCTCGCAAGGCCCGCGGCGCCAGCCCACGCTCGGACGACAGCGCGGCCTGCCAGTTCCCCAGCAGGATGGTGCTCTCCTGCGGGCGGCGGCGGAAGAACCGGCCGGTCATCCGGAAGGAACTGGCGAAGGTTTCGGCGGGGTCGCCCATTTTGGCGGTCAACTCATCGAGGATGTCGCCGTGCCGATCGATGACGTCCAGGATCGCCGCTTCGAACAGTTCCTCCTTGGTGGCGAAATGGTTGTAGAACGATCCCATCCCGACGTCGGCAGCCTGGGTGATCTCCAGTATCGGGACGTTGAGCTTGCCGGCGGCGATGAGGCCCTGGGCGGCTTTGATCAAGGCCGACCGGGTGCGCTGTTTGCGCCGCTCGACCCGGCTCACCGGCGCATCAGCCACAT
>CAZRFC010000054.1:0-2771 GCA_964598975.1 uncultured Mycobacterium sp.
AGGGTGCCCCCACCGCCGAGGAAGTTGAAGGCAGCGCCGGCGATCAGTGCGGCGTTGAACCGCCCCGAGCGGAAGATCCGCATGTCCAGGGCGGGCGCCGGGACCCGGAGTTCCCACAGCACAAACGCCGCCCCGAGTGCCAGGCCGACTGCGATCAGCCCCAGCGCCCCGGCGTTGAGGCCGCCCTGCAGTTCGGTGAGACCGTAGATGACTGTGATTAGCGCGGCCCCGATCAGCAGGATGCCGGGGATGTCCAGTTTGCGTTTGTCCCGGACGGTCTCGGGGACGTAGCGCAGGGTGATCACGAGGGTCAGCACGGCCAGCGCCGGGGTGACCAGAAAGCAGGTCCGCCAGCCGTAGTGGCCGGCCAGCCAGCCGCCCAGCGCCGGCTGGAACACCGCCAGCGCATGCCCGGCACCCAGGTAGGCAGCGATGGCGGCGGCCCGGCGACCCAGCGGGAAGACGGCATTGACGATGGCCAGCGACAGGCCCAGCACGAACGCGAAGGCGATACCGAGACCGGCGCGGGCGGCGAGCAGCACGCCGACATTCGGGGCGACCGCACCGAGCAGGCCGAACACGATCGAGCCGATGGTCCCGATGACGAACATCCGCTTCATGCCGGCCAGGTCACCCAGCGCGCCGGCACCGAGTACCGCCGCGGCCAGTGTCAGGGTGCACAGGCTGGCCAGGAAACTTGCTGTGGCGGGGGTGAATTCGAGCCCCCTGCGGATCTCGGCGAGATTGGCCGACAGCGTGGTCGGATCGGCGGCGGTGATGCTGTAGCCCAGTCCCATCGCGGCGATGGTCATGGTGGCCGCCACACCAGTGACGTGGTTCGGGTCAGTGGATTCCGGGGATTCCGGGGATTCTGGGGTTTCCTGGGATTCCGGCATCGTCCGATGCTATGCCGGATCCGATGCGGCCCGGATCCGGATCGGGCCACGCCACTGGCCGTCGGGTTCCAGCACGGCGCCGCGTTGCGTGATCTCGACCTGGCCGGCCCGGGCCAGCGCGCGGGCCGCTTCGCGGGTCGCTCCCATCAGGTCGCGCCACTGCTCGCCGCCGACCACGCGGGCCGCCTCCGACGGGCAGATACTGCCGACCCGCCGGTCGAGCAGATTGAGGATGGCGGCCTGCAGGCGATCCAACTCTTGCGCTCCGGCCACGTTCTAATGTTGCACCCATGACCGAAGCTGCCCACCCGGCGGACCTGCTGCGCCATCCCCTGCATGCCGGCCACCTGACCGCCGGCGCGCTCAAACGCAACAAGGACAGGCCGGTGCTGTTCCTCGGTGACACCACCCTGACCGGCGGGCAACTGGCCGACCGGATCAGCCAGTACATCCAGGCGTTCGAGGCGCTCGGCGCAGGCAGTGAGGCGACCGTCGGACTGTTGTCGCTGAACCGGCCCGAGGTGCTGATGATCATCGGGGCCGGGCAGACCCAGGGCTACCGGCGGACCGCACTGCACCCGCTGGGGTCGCTGGACGACCACGCCTACGTGCTGTCCGACGGGGGCGCGACATCGTTGATCATCGACCCCAACCCGCTGTTCGTCGAGCGTGCGATCGGACTGCTGGAGAAGGTCCCGTCGCTGCGTCAGGTGCTCACCCTGGGGCCGGTGCCGCCGGAACTGGCCGAGGTGGGCGTCGACCTGATCGCGGCGGCGGCCGGCTATCCGCCGAAACCGTTGGTGGCTGCCGATCTTCCGCCCGACCACATCGGCGGGCTGACCTACACCGGCGGCACCACCGGCAAACCCAAGGGGGTCATGGGAACGGTCAGTTCGATCCTCACGATGACGACGGCGCAACTCGCCGAATGGGAGTGGCCGGAACATCCCCGCTTCCTGATGTGCACCCCGCTGTCCCACGCCGGGGCGGCGTTCTTCGTGCCGACCATCGTCAAGGGCGGAGAGATGATCGTGCTGCCCAAGTTCGACCCGGCCGAGGTGCTGCGGGTGATCGAGGAACAGCGCATCACGGCCACGATGCTGGTGCCGTCGATGATCTACGCGCTGATGGACCATCCGGACTCTCACACCCGCGACCTGTCGTCGTTGGAGACGGTGTATTACGGCGCGTCGGCGATGAACCCGGTGCGATTGGCCGAGGCCATCCGCCGGTTCGGCCCGATCTTCGCCCAGTACTACGGGCAGTCCGAGGCCCCGATGGTGATCACCTACCTGGCCAAGGGCGACCACGACGAGAAGCGGCTCACCTCCTGCGGCCGGCCGACGCTGTTCGCCCGTGTCGCACTACTCGACACCGACGGAAACCCGGTTGCCCGTGGGGAAGTCGGCGAGATCTGCGTGTCCGGGCCGCTGTTGGCCGGCGGCTACTGGAACCTTCCGCAGGCCACCGCCGAAACGTTTCGGGACGGCTGGCTGCATACCGGCGATATGGCCCGCGAGGACGACGACGGCTTCTTCTACATCGTCGACCGGGTCAAGGACATGATCGTCACCGGCGGCTTCAATGTGTTCCCCCGGGAGGTGGAGGACGTCGTCGCCGAACACCCCGCGGTGGCCCAGGTGTGTGTCATCGGAACCCCCGACGAGAAGTGGGGCGAGGCGGTGACCGCCGTGATCGTGCTGCGGCCCGGGCATCCCTGCGACGCGGATTCGGTGGCGTCACTGACCGCCGAGATTCAGGCCGCGGTCAAGGAGCGCAAGGGTTCCGTGCAGTCACCCAAGCAGGTTGTCGTGGTGGATTCGGTGCCGGTGACCGCGTTGGGCAAGCCGGACAAGAAGGCGGTACGGGCGCAGT
>CAZRFC010000054.1:2781-15190 GCA_964598975.1 uncultured Mycobacterium sp.
GTTCTGGGAAGGGTCGGCTCGTGCCGTCGGCTGACGTGAAGGCGGTCCTGTTCGACTTCTCCGGCACTTTGGCCCGCCTGGAGGAGGACGAGAACTGGTTCGCCGGTATGGGTTTGGACGCCGACCGCCGGGCGGAAGTGATGGACCGGTTGACCCATCCGACGGCCACCGTCACACATCCGGCCTGGGAGCACCGCGACCTGGACTCCGCTCTGCACCGGGATGCCTACCTGCACGTGCTGCGGGATTCCGGACTGGCCGACGACCACGCCGAGTCGCTATACCAACGCTGTATCGACCCCGCCGAGTGGCAGGTGTACCCCGACACTGTTTCGGTATTGAACAGGTTGCGCGCCAACGGTATCCGGACCGCGGTGGTGTCGAATATCGCCTGGGATGTCCGAGCTGTTCTCGAGGCTGCCGGCGCGCATGCCGACGAATACGTCCTGTCCTTCGAACTGGGTACCGCCAAACCCGACCCGCGGATCTTTCAGGCGGCGCTGGAGCGACTCGGCGTCGAGGCCCCCGATGCGCTGATGGTCGGCGACAGCGAGGAGAACGACGGCGCGGCCCGCGCGGTCGGGTGTTCGTTCGCGTTAGTCGATCCCCTCCCCCTCGCCGAGCGGCCCACCGGGTTGATCGACGCGCTGAGTGAGCGCGGCATCGCGCTCTGAGGTAGGTTCACGCGCTGCGTATGTTCCGGATCCGTCTGGGACTGGGCGCCCGGACCGCCTCGTAGTGATCGAGCAGCTGATCGCAGATCCGCGGCCAGCCGCGGTTCACCACGCTGCGCCGTGCCGCAGACGAGTAGCGGGGCCGTTGCGCCAGAAGATGATCGACGGATCTGCCCAGCCCGGCCTCGAAAGCCGACGGCGGCAGCAACACACCCGTGCGAAACGGTGTGACGAGATCGCGCGGACCACCGGCGTCGGGTGCGACCACCGGCACCCCGGATGCCAGTGCCTCCTGGACAGCCTGGCAGAACGTCTCGTGCTCACCGGTATGGACGAACACGTCCATGCTGGCGTAGGCGGCCGCCAGTTTCTGCCCGTGCAGTTCGCCGGTGAACACCGCCGACGGCAGGAGGGATTGCAGTTTCGGGCGTTCGACGCCATCACCGACGATCACCAGTTGGAGATCGCGACGACGGGCCAGCACCGCGAGCCGTTCGACGTGCTTCTCGGGCGCGAGCCGGCCGACGAAACCGATGATCGGCTTGCCCTCGGCAGACCACTCTGCGCGCAATGCCGGGCTGCGTCCCGAGGGTGCGAAGCCGGTGAAGTCCACGCCGCGTGACCAACGGTGAACCCGCGGAACTCCTTGGGCTTTGAGCGCCTCGATAGCCGCGGTCGACGGGGCCAGGGTGCGGTCACACAGGGAGTGCAGGTGGCGAATCCAGGCGCGTGCCGCCGGGGCTGCGAACCGCAGTCCATAGCTGTCGGCGAAACCAGCGAAATCCGTCTGGTAGACCGCCACCGTCGGGACACCCAGACGACGTGCGGCCAACAGTCCCCCGTAGCCCAGTAGCGCAGGTGACGCCAGGTGCACGACATGGGGATCGAAGCCGCGCAGGACACCGAGGATGGCCGGCCTCGGCGGGCTCAACGGCAGCGATGTCACGGCGGGAAACATCCGTGACGGGACGCGGTGAATCCGGACACCGTCGTGGACACGGGGCGCCGGCGGCTGACCGACCGGATTATCGGGAGCGATGATGAGTGCTTCGTGGCCGGTTCGGCGCAGATGTTCAAGGATCCGCAGAACCGAGTTCGACACACCGTTCACGTTGGGGAGGAAGGATTCCGTGACGATCGCAATTCGCACGGTTCAAGGTTGCGCCGAGCAGGTGTCCACAGGGTTGCGGCCGCTGATACCTGCCACGTCCAGTTGCGGTCCATCGGCCTCATCGCGATGGCCGGAATTCGCCAAAATGTCTCTACCGCTTCATGTCTCGTTCACCATGCCCGCGGTACGGTCCCGGAACCGACCTAGACAAGGACGACCAGTTGGACCGCGATCTCGAATCACTCTCGGCCTCACCGGCGTTCAACTGGCGACGGCTGTGGGTGGCACTGCTGGCTTCCGCGGCCATCATCACTGCCGCCTCACTTCTGGTCCGCGCCTACCCCAACTCCGGCTATCAGGCGGGCTACGACGCGGCAATCGGCGTAGGCAAAACCTCCGTCCAAGCCGAGGTCGATTCGGCCAACGGGACCGCCTTGCCACTGTGCCAAGAACTCCATGCCGCGTCCGATTCTTCGCCGAGTGCACCACGCTACGACTACGACTCGTTCATCAAGGGCTGCGGGGCGGCGGTGGAACATCTGTACGGCAAGCCAGTACCTCTGCTCCCCGCCGAGTGAACTGCATGCCACGACGGTGAGACCCAGCGGCCCACCGGCCTGATCGACGCGCTGCATGCGGCCGGGGTGACATGTGAGAAGTTGTCCGCCTCGTAGCGAGTACCGGACGACACGGAGCGACTCGCAGTTCGGGGCGGAGGGCGACTCGCACACCGAGGCCCGGAAACGACTCCCAACTCAGGGCGCGAGCACGACTAGCACACCGAGGCCCGGAAACGACTCCCAGCTCGGGGCGCGAGCACGACTCGCAGATCGGGGCGCAGGAGCGACTCGCAGATCGGGGCGCAGGAGCGACTCGCAGGTCGGGGCGCAGGTGTGATTCCCCTGGGGCGCTTATCGCTGACATCCCGGGCGCCTCGCCGGCGATTTTCCTAACGGCTGTAGTCGCCCGATTGCCCGGGTGACTTGTGGACCGGTCCGGGCACGTGCCACGGTCCGGCCATGCAGCGACTCCTGCGCGGGACGGACCTGCGCTATACCCTGACCAGGACTCTCCAAATTCTGGGCCCAATGACGGTGTCGGACTTGTGCGCCCAACTCGCGGACTGGAATTTCGGCGTCGAGGGCAGGCCTACCAAGGCCGTATCGGACGCGTTGCGCTGGGAGGTCGCCCGCGAGCGGGTGGTCCGCTTGAGTCGTGGCAACTACTGCGCGGGGTCGGCGCCGCGCGGGACCGAGCACCGCATCATCAACCGGGTCGAGTGCTTGCGACTTGAGGCGGAATCGCTGCAACGGGAGGCCGAGTCGCAGGAAACCACAGCAGAGTCGCTCAATGTCGTCGAGCAGTCGCTGCGAGGCGGACACAACGACACGCGTATTTTCGAGCGCGTGAGTGAGAACCCGTTCAACCCGGCCCTGTGGACCCCCGTCGCGGGCTTCGAGGACTTGACCGACATCACCTATCACCGCCACGTCGTCGACGGCGTTCCGCAGCCGACCGTGCGGGTGGCCTTCGACCGACCCGAGGTGCGCAACGCCTTCCGCCCGCACACCGTCGACGAGCTGTACCAGGCCCTCGACCACGCCCGGATGTCATCCGACGTCGGGGTGGTGCTGCTGACCGGTAACGGCCCCTCGCCCAAGGACGGCGGCTGGGCCTTCTGCTCGGGTGGCGATCAGCGCATCCGCGGCCGCAGCGGCTACCAGTACGCGGCCGGGGAGACCGCCGACACCGTCGACCCGGCCCGGGCCGGCCGCCTGCACATCCTGGAGGTGCAGCGACTGATCCGGTTCATGCCCAAGCCGGTGATCTGTCTGGTGAACGGCTGGGCTGCCGGCGGTGGGCACAGCCTGCACGTGGTGTGCGACCTGACCCTGGCCAGCCGGGAGCACGCCCGGTTCAAGCAGACCGACGCCGACGTCGGTAGCTTCGACGGCGGATACGGCAGCGCCTACCTGGCCCGCCAGGTGGGCCAGAAGTTCGCCCGCGAGATCTTCTTCCTCGGCCGCCCCTACACCGCCGAGCAGATGCACCGGATGGGCGCGGTCAACGAGGTGGTCGACCACGCCGACCTGGAGAACACAGCGCTGCAGTGGGCGCAGGAGATCAACGGGAAATCCCCTCAGGCGCAAAGAATGCTGAAGTTCGCGTTCAACCTGCTCGACGACGGCCTGGTGGGCCAGCAGCTGTTCGCCGGGGAGGCGACCAGGCTGGCCTACATGACCGATGAGGCCGTCGAGGGCCGCGATGCGTTCCTGGAAAAGCGCGACCCGGACTGGAGCCCGTTCCCCCGCTACTTCTAGGCGTCCATAGACTCGGGACTCGTGAACCCTCTGCGCCGCAAGCTCACCGAGGCGATAGCGATGACCGGGATGCGGCCGCCGCTGCGGGTGCCCACCACACCCCGAGTCAGTCTGCGCGGCAAACGGGTGCTCATCACCGGCGCCTCATCGGGGATCGGCGAGGCGGGCGCGGAACGGTTCGCCCAGGAGGGTGCCGAGGTGATCGCCGTCGCCCGGCGGGCCGACCTTCTCGACGCCCTGTCGGAGCGGATCGCCGACGCCGGCGGCGTCGCCGCGGCGATCCCATGCGACCTGTCCGACCTCGACGCGGTCGACGAACTGGTCGACACCGTGGAGACCCGCTTCGGCGGAGTCGACATCCTGGTCAACAACGCCGGCCGCTCGATCCGCCGGCCGCTGGCCGAGTCGCTGGACCGCTGGCACGACGTCGAACGCACTATGGTCCTCAACTACTACTCGCCGCTGCGGCTGATCCGCGGCCTGGCGCCGGGGATGATCGAACGGCGCGACGGCCACATCATCAATGTCGCCACCTGGGGCGTGCTCAGTGAGGCCTCCCCACTGTTCGGTGTCTACAACGCCTCCAAAGCGGCGCTGTCGGCGGTGAGCCGGGTGATCGAGACCGAGTGGGCCCGCAACGGCGTCCACTCGACCACCCTGTACTACCCGCTGGTGGCCACCCCGATGATCGCACCGACCAAGGAGTACACCGGCATGCCGGCCCTGAGTTCCCGGGAGGCCGCACAGTGGATGATCGACGCCGCCCGGCACCGCCCGGTCCGGATCGCCCCGCGGTTCGGTGTCAGCGCCCGGGCACTCGACGTCGTCGCCCCCGGCGTGCTGAACGCGGTGCTCAAGCGTCAACGGATGCAGCCGTCCTGAGGTAAACAGAAGTATGGAGATTCTTGCCAGCCGGATGCTGCTCAGACCGGCCGACTACCAGCGCTCACTGGCCTTCTACCGCGACCTCATCGGTCTGGCCATCGCACGCGAATACCCCGGTGGCACAGTGTTTTTCGCCGGGCAGTCACTGATCGAACTAGCCGGCCACGGCCGGCCCGACGATGTCGGCGGTAAGTTCGCCGGCGCGCTGTGGCTGCAGGTCCGAGACGTCTACGCCGTCCAGGAACAGCTACGCGAGCGCGGTGTGGCGATCGCGCGGGAGGCACGTCAGGAGCCGTGGACGCTGCACGAGATGCACGTCGAGGACCCCGACGGCGTCACGCTGATCTTCGTGCAGGTACCGGAGATCCATCCCCTGCGCCGGGCCGCCCCGATCGGCTAGCCGGGACCGGCCAGTGGCCAGCCGACCATCGCCAACCGCGCCGCGACCTGATTGATCTCCTCGCCGGTGGGTTCCTTCTCGGCCGTCTCCCGGATGGCGTCGCGGATCTGCTCAGCGGTCACTGCGTCCGCCGGATCGCTGTCCTTGAGCACCGAGAACGCCGCCTGAATCACCTCGTCCTCACTCAACGAGCGCTTCAGCAACGCGATGAGCGGAAAGTAGTCGGTCCGCGGGATGCCGTCCGGATACACCTGATGGAGCCACCCCAGAACGGACTGCAGGAAACCATGGGGAGGCGACTCAGCTTCTGCGTCGGACGGCTCGGCACCGCCGGCGGGAGGCGAAGGATCGGCCATGAGGTCCTTACTTCTTGGGCGCGAACGGGAAGAGGTCCACGCCGAAGTGGTGAATGATCGTGCCGCGGGTGATCCAGAGGACCGCGGCGATGATGACGGTCGCAACGAACAGGAAGATGAACACCCCGATCGGCTTGAGAACGGGGTGGGATTGATGAACGACACCGTCCTCGTCGACGCCGCCCGCCCCGGCCGAGTAGACCTTGAGCCCGACGGCGAACAGCGCGGGCAAACCGGCGCCGAGGACCAGCCCGACAATGAGAACGCGGAAAATGTTCTCCAGGTAGTGCATCAGTTGGTCCCTTCGCTTACGCGCTGGTCTTCTTTTGCTGATTCGTCTCCCGCAGCTCCGCGGGAATGACGGAATTCGTGCTGGCATCCCAGTCGGCGTTGACGTTCGAGTGGTCGACCTTGTGCTGCTGAGCGCGCCACCACATGTAGGCGGAAAGGAACACCAGGAGCGCGAAAATCAGGATGCTGCCGATCAATTCAGACGTCACGGCGCCGACGCCGTGGCCGAGCCAGAACGTCAGTGCCCCCATCAAGCCGGCCATCGGGAGGGTGATCAACCACGCCACTGCCATCCGACCCGCGACCGCCCAGCGCACCTGTGCCCCGGTTTTGCCGACGCCGCTGCCCAGGATCGAGCCGGTGGCGACGTGGGTGGTGGACAGCGCCATGCCCGCGGCGCTCGAACTCAGGATGATGGCGGCCGACGACGCCTCGGCCGCCAGCCCCTGGGGCGGTTCGATCTCCACCAGACCCTTGCCGAGGGTTCGGATCACCCGCCAGCCGCCGAGGTAAGTCCCCAGGCCGATGGCGATCGCACAACTGGCGATGATCCACAGCGGCAGCCCGTCCTCTTTGACGTTGCCGGTCAGATGTCCGGTCGTGATCAGCGCCAGCGCGATGACGCCCATCGTCTTCTGCGCGTCATTCGTGCCGTGGGACAACGCGACCAGGGAGGCGGTGGCGATCTGGCCCCAGCGGAAACCCTCGTCGCGCCGTCGATGCAGAACGTGGCGGGTGATCCGGAATACCAGCCAAGTGCCGCACGCCGCGACCAGGCAGGCGATGACCGGCGCTGCGAGAGCCGGGATGAGGACCTTCTGAGTGATGCCCGACCAGTTCACCCCGGCGACCCCCAGAGCCGCCAGACCGGCACCCATCAAGCCGCCGAAGAGCGCGTGCGAAGAACTCGACGGGATTCCGAAAAGCCAGGTCAGGAGGTTCCAGAGGATCCCGCCGATGAGCCCCGCGAAGATGATCATCAGACCGAGGTTCGGGCTCACCGTATCCAGCAGTTCGCCGGTCTTGGTGTTCTGGATCTTCAGCACGTCCTTGGTTACGGTCGCCGCGACCTCGACCGACAGGAACGCACCGACCAGGTTCAGAATGCCGGCCAGGGTGACCGCGGCCTTGGGCTTCAACGCCCCGGTGGCGATCGAGGTCGCCATGGCGTTACCGGTGTCGTGGAAACCGTTCGTGAAGTCGAAGGCCAGGGCTGTCACGACCAACAGCGACAAAATGACCATCTCGGACCCCATAAGCCCACATTGTGCGCGCTGGGGAATGTTTCGGGGGAATTACGGTTAGAGAAGTGACCTTGGTCCACCAGCGTGTTTACCGGGTTAAGTGCCGATGTTCACCTACCGTTCACCAAAGGTATACTGGTGGTTGGTCTGCCGCCCTTTGTCAACGTCGTACCGGCAGCCAGCCGAATGGAGGTGACGCTATGAGTCAACTACTGAACCGATTTGTGTCCTGGCTTCACGAGGGCTACCCGAGTGGGGTCCCGCCGACCGATCGTGTGCCGCTTATCGCGTTGCTGACCAGGGAGATGTCCCCGGCCGACTCCATGCTGATGGCCCGCGGCGAGGTGGCTGAATAGCCACCCTCCGCGCGCTGGTCGTACCGGAGGGTCCGTCGGGACTCTCCCTGCTGGCCGCACTGGAAGGCATCCTGGACGGGCGGGCCGCGCCCGTGGTCCCGGTTCCGGCCGGCGATCTGCGAACCACGGAGTTGCTCACCACCGCGTTGCGGGTGGGTGAGGAAATCGACGACGACATCGCCCTGGTGATCGCCACCTCCGGCACCACCGGCACGCCCAAGGGCGCGATGCTGACCCCTGCGGCACTGATCGCCAGCGCCACCGCCACCCACGACCGCCTCGGCGGGCCGGGCACCTGGCTGTTGGCGCTGCCGCCCCAGCACATCGCCGGGATGCAGGTTCTGGTGCGCAGTGCGCTGGCCGGCACGGTGCCGGCCGAACTGGATCTCTCCACCGGCTTCGACCCCGCCGCGCTACCCGCGGCGGTCGCTGAACTGGGCTCCGGCCGTCGCTACACGTCATTGGTGTCCAACCAACTGGTGAAGGCGCTCGCCGAGCCCTCGGCCGCCGAGGCGCTCGCGGAATTGGATGCCGTGCTCCTCGGCGGTGGCCCGGCACCGGCAACGGTGCTCGACGCCGCGGCCGACGCCGGCATCATGGTGGTGCGCACCTACGGGTCGAGCGAGACCGCCGGCGGCTGCGTCTACGACGGCATTCCACTGGACGGAGTCGAGGTACGCATCGACGACCCCGGCCCGGCCGGCGAAGGTCGCGTCGTCATCGGCGGGACCACCCTGGCCAAGGGCTACCGCAATCCGCCTGCGTCGTCGGACCCGTTCGGCGAGCCGGGCTGGTACCGCACCGACGACGTCGGGACGTTCGACGACTCGGGCCGGCTCAGGGTGCTCGGCCGGGTTGACGAGTCCATCACCACCGGCGGCCTGGTGGTGCTGCCGGGCGCGGTTGAGGCGGTGCTCTCCCGCCACCCGGGCGTCGCGGACTGCGCGGTGTTCGGCGTGGACGACGAACGGTTGGGCCAGCGCGTGGTCGTCGCCGTGGTGGCCGCGACGCCCGTCGCCCCCACCCTCGAGGAACTGCGCGACTTCGTCGCTGCGTCCCTGGACCGCACCGCCGCACCCCGCCAACTTCACGTCGTCGACGAACTGCCCCGCCGCGGGATCGGCAAACTGGACCGCCGGGCGCTGCGCCGGCGGTTCGGGTCGGGTGACGAAAGCCTGACGTAGGCGCAGGTCCCGGCGCATCGCGGTTAGGCTCGGAGACGTGAACACCCGGGTGCTGATCGCCGACGACGACGCCGTGGTCCGTGACGTCGTCCGCCGCTATCTCGAGCGTGACGGCCTCGAAGTCCTGGTGGCCGGTGACGGCAACGAGGCGTTGCGGGTGCTGGGCACCGAGCGGATCGACGTGGCCGTGCTGGACGTGATGATGCCCGGGCCGAACGGATTGTCGCTGTGCCGCACCCTGCGCCAGGGCGGCGACTACACCGTGCCGGTGATCCTGCTGACCGCCCTCAGCGAGGAGGACGACCGAATCGCCGGCCTGGAAGCCGGTGCCGACGACTACCTCACCAAACCTTTCAGCGCCCGCGAATTGGCCCTGCGGGTGCGCTCGGTGTTGCGCCGCGCCCCGGCGGCGCCGTCGACGGTGCCGTTGGACATCACGGTCGGCCAACTGCGGGTGTCCACCGCGTCGCGGTCGGTGACCGTCGCCGGCGATCCCGTCGGGCTGACCAACCGCGAGTTCGACCTGCTGCTGTTCTTCCTCACCCACACCGACACCGTGTTCTCCCGCGAGGAACTGCTCAAGCGGGTGTGGAACTGGGACTTCGGTGACCTGTCGACCGTCACGGTGCACGTCAAGCGGTTGCGCTCCAAGCTGGGCGACCACCATCGGGTGCAGACCGTCTGGGGTCGCGGCTACCTGTGGCAGGGCGAGACCGGCAGCGGTGAGCCCGCCGTTGAATGATTTGGTCCAGGATGCGCTGCTGGCACTGAGTTGTTCACTGCCGGTGGTGCTGATCGGTGTGCTGATCATCCGACTGGCGCGCGCCTGGTCGCTGACCCTGAGCATGGTGGCCCTGGTGCTCATGCCGACGCTGGCCACCCTGGCCGGGGTGTTCTGCGCCAGTCGGTTCATGGCCGAACCGGACTTTCAGGCCGTCGCGATCGTGCTTCTCGTGGTGGCGGTGGTCACCATCCCCTCCGCGGTGATGATGGCCCGTTACCTGGCCCGCAGGACGGTGTGGGAGCAGGAGATTCAGGATGCCGAGGCGGCCGCCGAGCAGTCCCGCAGGCAGTTGGTGGCCTTCGTCAGCCACGATCTGCGCACCCCGCTGGCCGGGATCCGGGCGCTCTCGGAGGCGATCGCCGACGGGATTGTCAGCGACGGCGAGGTTCGGGTCCAGGCCAAACGCATCGAGCACGAGAGCGTCCGACTGCAGGAGATGGTCGACGACCTTTTCGAGATGGCCAAGATCAACGCCGGCGCGGTGAACGCCCCCTACGAACGGGTCGCCCTCGACGAAGTCGTCGACGATGTGATGTCCGCCAACGGAATCGCCGCCGAACGCGCCGGGGTGGCACTGGAGGCCGAACTACCCGCCCGACCGGTGCGGGTGATCGGCAGCGACCGGGCCTTGGTGCGGGTGCTGTCGAATCTGGTGGCCAACGCCATTGCGCACACCCCTGCCGGCGGCACGGTGAAGTTGGCGGTGGGAGCCGACCACGAGGGGGCCTGGGCGCGGGTTGACGATACCGGCGTCGGGATCGACGCCGCCGACCTGCCGAAGGTTTTCGACGTCGCCTACCGGGGCTCCAATGACCGTGTGCCACGGTCGGATTCGTCCCTGCCCAGCGGCTCGGGTCTGGGTCTGGCGATCGCGGCCGGGCTGGTGCGGGCGCACCGGGGATCGCTGTCCGCCCGCAATCTGGATCGCGGGGCGCGGTTCGAGGTGCGGTTGCCACTGGCCGCCGATTAGCTGGGGGACCTTGATCAGGCGATGGCGGCGATTGCGGCGGTCAGCCGGTCTCTGATCGATTCGGGTACCGGCACGTACCCGTCGGCGGCGAGGTCCGACTGTCCTTCGGAGAGCGCCGTTGCGAGGAAGTTCCTGACGGCAAGGCCGGTTTCCGGGTCGGGATATCGGGAGCAGACCGTCTCGTAGCTGATGATGGGAATCGGGTAGGCGTCCCGTCGCGTCGGCTGATAGGCAGCGGACGCATCGAGGGTCACGTTGTTCGACGGGCTCGTGATCCGCACAGAGGCAATCGCCTTGCCGAGCGACTCCACTGAGAGCATCACCGGTTCGCCACCCGCTGACGTCACCAAGTCGGCAGTGGCCAGACCGTTCTTCTTGGCGAACGGCCACGCGGTGTAGGCGATGGAACCCGCTGCGGAGCGCATCGCCGCCCAGACACCCTCGTTGCCTGCCGCGGTTCTTCCCAGCACGCCCCTGAAGGTTTCGCCCGCACCGTGGCTCCACACCGTTGGGGCCGCAGCGGCCAGATACCTCTGAAAGTTGTCGGTGGTCCCGGAGGGGTCACTGCGCGACACCACCGCGATGGGTTCCGCCGGCAGCGGTTGACCAGGATTGAGCGCCGCGATCTCAGGGGCATCCCAGGACATGATGACGCCGTCGAAGATCTTGGCGGTAGTCGGAGCGTCCAGGACGAGCGAGTCTATGCCGGGAAGGTTGTAGATGATCGCGATGGCTCCGAATACCAAAGGCAGGTTCCACGCCTCACTGCCACCGCAACGCACACGCGCCATCTCCGCTTCGCCGGGTTCGACACCCAGCGCGGAATCGGTTGCGCCGAAATCGACGGCGCCGCTGATGAACTCCGCACGTCCGGCGGCGGACCCGATCGAGGAATAGTCCACCCCATAACCGCGGCAGGCCCGGCCGTAAGCGGCCGCGAACTGCACCAGCGCATCCACCTGGGCGGAGGACCCACTCGCCCGGATCAACTTCCTTCCCCCGCAGGAGACTGCGATTGTCCCCGCGCCCGGGGACGGAGCCGTGCCGGGGGGAAAGGCGCATCCGGGCAGTGCGTGTAGCCCGACGACCACGGTTGCCACCCCGGCCATCCCGGCCCGCTTGATCACCGTCACCGTCACCTTCTGCAGATACGAGTTGGGTTGCTTCGCAAACCCATTCAGCCAAGTAGACAACCGGACCGGTGTCGGCGTCGGGAAGTCGCCTGGGGGTTCGAGGACATTCACGTCTTGTTCACCGACTGTCCGTCGCGATGTGTGAATTCCGTTTCTAGGCTGGGTGGATGCGGACCGCCTACGGTGCGAAACTTGAGGCTCTGACCGACCAACTGTCCGAGATGTGCCGACTTGCCGGCAACGCCATGGAATGCGCAAGCCGGTCCTTGTTGCAGGCGGATCTACGGCTGGCCGAGGAGGTGATCGGCGGCCACGAGAATCTGAGGTTCGCCAGCGCCAAGGCCGAAGAGGCCGGATTCGAACTGCTCGCCCTGCAGTCACCGATCGGGCGGGATCTGCGGGCGATCGTCAGTTCGGTTCAGATCGTCGCCGACCTCGAGCGGATGGGGGCATTGGCGCTGCACGTGGCTGAGATCGCCCGCCGTCGACATCCGCGGAATGCCTTACCCGAGGAAATGACGGGCTACTTCGCCGAAATGGGTCGGATCGCCGTCGAATTGGCGAATAGCGCTCATCAGGTTGTCATGTCGTGCGACCTCGGCATGGCCCGCTACATCCGCGAGGCGGATGACGCCATGGATGACCTGCATCGCCATCTTTTCACCGTGATGATGGACCGGGAGTGGAAGCACGGGACCAC
>CAZRFC010000055.1:0-15178 GCA_964598975.1 uncultured Mycobacterium sp.
TCTCGTACTCGTAGACCGAGTCGTCGGCGACCTTGTGGAGCGGCAGCCCCGAGCCCGCCGCGGCCAGTTGCTGGTGGGTGAAGATCGTGGTGTAGCTCTGCTGGCCGAGTTGGCGAGCCGCGTCGTCGGGGGTGTAGCCATCGCGTGGCAGGAAGATGTTGAACAGCAGGTCACCGCCCGGCGCCAGGCAGTGCGCAGCCAGTTCGAAAAGCTGTCGCAGCTGGTCGGCGTTACGGAAGTAGGAGACCACCTCGGACAGCAGGATCAGCCGGTAATCGGTGCGCAGGTCGTCGGTCGTCTCGAAGACGTCGCGTCGCAGTACCCGCACTGCGAGGCCTTCCCGCTGAGACTCAGCACCAAGGATCTCGGCGAATTTCTCGGTCATCTCGACGGCGTCGACGGGGTGGCCACGACGGGCCAGCGCGAGGCTGTTACGGCCGGTTCCGGCGCCGATGTCAAGCGCCGGGCAGCCGGCAGGATCTCCAAGTTCAGCCGCCAGTGCCATTACCCGCGAGTCGGGCTCGGTGCCGAACAGCGGCGGCTCACGGGTCGCGACCCAGTTGTCGTAGGCCTCCCCGACCGTGAACCACCGGGCGGAGACGGTGTAGCTCAGCGTCAAGCCAACGGGGGCTTGATAGTTGATCACGATGTCCGATCGCGGCGAGGCGGTATAGGCCTCGGTCAGCTGCCCCTCCAGGACACCGCGCAGATGGGCCAGTTCGTCCGGCGAGAAACTCACCCCGAGCGAGTTGAACAGGTCATCGCACATCTGGGCGTACTCGTCGAGCATGCCGGGCACGGCCGGGAGTCTGATTTCCCCGCTCGCCACGGCGCGGCGCTTCAGTCGCCGAGTCATCGACGGCCGCAGCGACGACTCGCCGGCCCGTTTTTCCACTCCCTCCTTCTACACCATCCCGATTGCCAGACGGGATCTCGGCTCGCCTACCCGGAAGCCCGGCTGAGCAGGATCACGTTGTCGACCAGGGTGACCTCCTCGCCCTCGGGGCCACGGGCGGCCCGGTCGACGCTGTTGATCTCGGTCGTCCACTGCGCGGGGTCCAGTGCCAGTCCGTCGACGACCGCTTGGGCAGTCGGAAATTCGTGATGCTGCATCTTGACCGCCCACGGCGGGGCTGCGGCGTGGTCGACGATCAGCAGCGCACCACCGGGGGCAACCGCGGCGGCGGCTCGTTTCAGGATCTCCGAGCGGTCCATGTCCACGGTGCTGTGCAGGAAATGAGCCGATACCAGGTCGAAGGCGCCGTCGGGAAAACCGCGGGTCAGGTCGTGCTGCTGGAAGTCGATGTGTTCGGCCACCCCGCGAGAGGTGGCAGCGGCGCGAGCCCGGCTCAGAGCGGTGCCCGACACGTCCACCGCCACCACCCGCCAGCCCTGTTCGGCCAGCCAGATCGCGTCAGCCCCCTCGCCGCAGCCCAAGTCGAGTGCCCTGGTGCCGCCGAGCTGTGGGGCGACAGCGGCCAGTTGGGCGTTGACCCGTCCGCTCCAGACCTGCGGCCGGGCGGCGTAATGCTCCTCCCAGGTGGCGTGATGTTCGTTGGCGGTGTCCGTCGTTGCGTCCCAGTCGTGCATCAGTCACTCCTCGGTGGAAAGGGCAGGCCGAAGTCCTCCGACAGCAAGCTTTCCACGATCGCCGTCGCCGCAGCTGATCCGGCGGCTATCGCGCCGGCGACCTGGGGAGTCTGAGTGCACACATCCCCGGCGGCGAACAGCCCCGGAACCGTGGTGCGGCCGAGTTTGTCGACATCGATCGGGTTGACCACCACCGGGCCGCCGGAGTGGCAGACCGCCCCGAGCTCCTCGGCGAGGCGGGAACGACGTTGAAGGGTCGTGGCAATGACCAGCCCGACTCGGGCCAGCCTGCTGCCGTCGCCGAACAGCACTGCCGTCAACCTGCGCCCGTCGGCCAGCACCCCAGCCACCGGCCGCTCGTCCACCGCGATACCGGCCGTCGACAACCGCTGGAGATCCGCATGGCCGATCCCGTCGTCGCCGTCGGTGAGCACCACGATGTCGTCGGTCCAGCCTCGAACCAACAACGCAGCATGCACGGCCTTATCGCCGCGCGCCACTACGGCCAACGGCTGATCACGTAGCTCCCAGCCGTCGCAGAACGGACAGTGAACCACCGAGGTGCCCCAAAGTGGTTGTGCGCCAGGTATGTCCGCGGTTTGATACTCCACCCCACTGGCGATGAGGACGCGACGCGCCCTGACCAGGCGCCGGTCCGACAGGCCGACGATGAAACCGCCGTCGTCATGCCGGGCATCTGTCACCGTGGCGCTGAGGCATCGCACGCTCGGATAGGTTTTCAGTTCGCTACGGCCCCGGTCGTACAACTCGGACGGCGGGTGGCCGTCGAATCCGAGCAACCCGCCGATACGGCCCGCTGCCAGATTGCTCTGCTCCCCCGCGTCCGCGAGCAGAGTGGTACGGCGCGCGCGACCCAGCACCAGCGCGGCGCTCAGGCCCGCGGCACCTCCACCGACGACCACGCAGTCATAGCTGTCCACGGTCGAGGCGGATACCCGCTATCGACCGATTCAGCCGCGCAAGTAGGAGGTGTCGTTGACCAGTCTCACCGAGGCGCCGTCGTCGGGATAGAACTCAGCGATGCTCAGTGAGGCGAGGTCCAGGTGCAGGCGGTGCAGTACCGAGGCGCCCGCGCCCAGCGCCAACCGCAGCAGCGTCTTGATCGGGGTCACATGGGAAACCACCAGCACGGTCGACTCACCGTGCTCGGCGATCAGACGGTCCCGCAAGCGCTGTACCCGGAGGGAAACCTCATCGAAGCTCTCCCCGCCCGGGGCGGGCAGGCTGGTGTCACGCAGCCAACGGCCATGAACCTCGGGATGACGCTGCGCCGCCTCCGGGAAGGTCAACCCCTCCCATTCACCGAAGTCGGTCTCGATCAGGTCTTCGTCGACGGAGACCGACAACCCCAGCGCATCGGCCGCCGCCTTCGCGGTGTCATAGGCGCGGGCAAGCGGGGAACTGACCACCGACGAAATTCCACCCTTGGCCGAGAGGTAGCGGGCGGCATCCTGCGCCTGGCGGCGTCCGACGTCGGTGAGATCGGGGTTGCCGCGCCCAGAATAGCGACGCTGCCGGGACATTTCGGTCTGCCCGTGGCGCAACAGCAACAGTCTGGTCGGGCCGCCGCGGTTGCCGGTCCAGGTCGACGGCGGGACGGCCACCGCGCTTGGCGGCGGGTCCGCGGCACGCTGCACCTCGACCGATCCCTCGACAGCCTGGTTCGCGCCGTCCATCGCCTGGTTGGCCAACCGGTCGGCGTGCTTGTTCTGCTCCCGCGGAATCCAGGAGAACCTGACGAATCCGAAGGTCGAGGCCAGAGCGCGGGCCTGCTGATGCAGTTCGGCCAGCCCGGGATGTTTGACCTTCCAGCGGCCACTCATCTGCTCGACGACGAGCTTGGAGTCCATCCGCACCTCGACCTCGTCGGCACCCAGTCGACGGGCCTCCTCCAGCCCGGCGATCAACCCGCGGTACTCGGCGACATTGTTCGTCGTGATTCCGATGGGCTGACAGTGCTCGGCGAGCACAGTGGCGTGGTCGGCGGCCCAGACCACACAGCCGAATCCGGCCGGCCCCGGGTTTCCGCGGGAGCCCCCGTCGGCCTCGACGATGACTCTCACCGGATCATTGCCCGGACTCTTTGAGCCGCAGCAGGATCGCCCCGCACTCACCGCAGCGCAGCACCTCGTCCTCGGCGGCCGCCGAGATCCGGGCCAGTTCACCGCGGTCGAGTTCGATCCGACAGGCCCCACAGCGGCCGCCCAGCAGCCTTCCGGCGCCGACACCGGAGGATGCCCGTTGGCGTTCGTAGGTCGCCAGCAATTCACCGTCGATGCCGGCCGCCGCCTGGTCTCGCCGCGCCGCGGTGTCGGTGCGGGTCTGCTCCACCTCGGCGAGTACCGCATCGCGGGCCTGACGCGCAGCGGCCAGGTCGGCCTCCACCGCCGCCAAGGCAGTCTGCTCGCGGGCCTGTTCGGCGGCGATCTGTTCGCGGCGCTCCATCACCTCCAGCAGGGAGTCCTCCAGGCTGGCCTGGCGGCGCTCCAGGGTGCCCAGTTCGTGCTGCAATTCCTCGAGCTGCTTGGGGTCACCGACAGCGCCGGAGTCGAGCAGACCGCGGTCGCGGTCCTCGCGCTGGCGGACCGTGTCGACCTCGGACTCGAGTTTGGCGATCTGGGCGTCGAGATCTTCGAGTGAGATGGCCACGACGGCGAGCCGGTCCGCGACTTCGCGGTGCTGGCCCTCCAGCTCTTCGTAACGCTGCTGCTCGGGCAGATGGGTGGCGCGGTGGGCGAGTCGGGTAAGTTCGGCATCCAGCTCCGTCAGCCCGAGCAGTGAACGTTGTTGTGCTAGTTCAGCTTTCATGTTGCTCTCTCGGCTCGATATTTTCGATGTTCCACGGATCGGTACGAATCGGACAGACGGTGACTGGCAGCCGGTCGCCGAAGTGCGACCGGAGCAGTTCGGCCGCCTGGGCGCACCAAGGGTATTCACTGGCCCAGTGCGCGACATCCACCAGGGCGACGTCACTGCCCCGCCGATGTTCGTCGGCGGGGTGGTGGCGCAGGTCGGCGGTGACGTAGGCTTGGACTCCGGCGGCCCTGGCGGCGGCCAGCAGGGAGTCGCCGGCTCCCCCGCACACCGCCACTCGGCTGATCTGCGCGTCCGGATCGCCGGCGGCGCGGATGCCCCAACTGGTACGGGGCAGGGCCGAATCCACCCGGGACACGAAGTCGGCGAATCGTTGCGGTTCGGTAAGACTCGCCAGGCGTCCGATGCCGGTGCCGTCAGGCAATGCCGCCAGACTGAACACGTCGAAGGCCGGCTCCTCGTAGGGATGGGCCGCGCGCATGGCTGTCAGCACCGGCCCGCGCACGCGGGCTGGGGCGATCACTTCGACCCGGTCCTCCGCGACACGTTCGACCGACCCGACCACTCCTATCGTCGGTGAGGCGCCGACGCCGGGAAGGAACTGACCGGCGCCGGTCACCGTCCAGCTGCAGTGCGAGTAGTCACCGAATTGCCCGGCGCCCGCGGCGAACATCGCCTCCCGAACCGCATCGGCGTCGGCGGAGGGGACGAAGACCACCCATTTGTCCACCGGCGGACCACCGGATGCCGGGTCGAGTACCCCGTCCACGGTCAGGCCCAGCGCGTCGGCAAGCGCGTCCGACACCCCCGGACTGGCCGCATCGGCGTTGGTATGGGCGGTGAAAAGTGCTGCGCCGGAACGGATCATTCGATGAACCAGCGCGCCCTTGGGGGTACTGGCCGCCACGGTGTCAACGCCACGCAGCAGCAATGGGTGATGAGCCAGGAGCAGTCCGCGGGGACCGACCGAATCGACCACCGCCTCGGTGGCGTCGACAGCGACGGTGACCGAGTCGATCCGGTCATCCGGGTCACCGCAGACCAAACCGACCGAGTCCCAGTCGTGGGCCAGGTGCGGGGGGTATGCGTCATCGAGTACCGCGATGACATCTGCCAACCGGGCGCTCACTGCAGTGCCTCGGTGACGGCGTGCACCAGTGTCGGCCAATCCGGCCGCACCGCGGCTCGCAGGTAATTGTCCCCCAGTCCGACGAATGTGTCGCAGCGTCTGACCGCAATCCCATTGGCCTTCAGGTGTTTTCGCATCAGTGGACCGTCCGGTACGGCGAAGAGAACGAAAGGTGCGCTCCCGTCGACAACATCCAGTCCGAGACCGGCCAGGGCCGCGGCCAGCGCAGCCCGGTGGGCGGCCAATTCCTGCGCGCCGGCGCGGGCCTCGGCCACCGCTTCCGGGCCGCAGCACGCCGTGATGGCCTCCAGTTGCAGCGTTCCCAGTGGCCAGTGCGGCCGGCCCGCCGACAGCCGGGCCAGCACCTGAGGGTCTCCCAGTGCGTAACCCACCCGCAGACCGGCCAGCGCCCACGTCTTGGTCAGACTGCGCAACACCAGAACGTCGGGAAGGTCCACCGCAGCCAGCGACTGTGATTCGTCGGTCACGGCATCGGCGAAGGCCTCGTCAACCACCACCAGCCGACCCGGCCGGCGCAGCGCCAGCAGCGAGTCTCGGGAATGCAGCACCCCGGTGGGATTTGTCGGGTTGCCCACCACCACCAGGTCCGCAGCCTCGGGTACGGCAATGCCGGACAAGCCGAACGGCGGCGGCAGCAGGACGTGATCGCATGGCACCCCGGCGGTGGTGAGCACCGCTTCGGGCTCGGTGAACGATGGCGCGACCAGCGCGGCGCGACGCGGACCCAGCGCGGGCAGCAGCGCAAAGCCCTCCGCACCGCCGGCCAACAGCAGCACGCGATCCTCGGCCACCCCGTGGCGACCGGCCACCGCCGTGACGGCCGCGGCGTGGTCGGCCGCGCTCGGGTAGGAGCCGAGGTCGGCCAACCGGGCGGCAAGCCGTTGCCGCAGCCACGACGGCGGTTCGGCGTGACGCACATTGACGGCGAAGTCCAGCATGCCCGGGGCTGCGGCCTGGTCGCCGTGGTAGCGCGCCCCGGGACGCACACCCTGCTCGCTCACCAGTAGCACAGTAGTCGTCGGCCGAGCCTGCGCCGTCAGGGACAATGAACCCGTGACACCCATGTCCGCCGGTCCTCGCCCCCAGTTGGTGATATTCGATCTTGATGGCACGCTGACCGATTCCGCCGAGGGTGTGGTCGCAAGCTTCCGGCACGCCCTGGCCGCGGTCGGCGCCGAGATGCCCGACGGTGATCTCGCCGCTTTGGTGGTCGGTCCGCCGATGCACCAGACCATGTCCTCGCTGGGGCTCGGAGATCGCGCCGCCGCCGCGATCTCCGCCTACCGGGCCGACTACCTCAACCGGGGTTGGGCGATGAACACGCTGTTCGAGGGCGTCACCGAGGTGCTCGCCGACCTGCGGGCGGCCGGGGTGCGTCTGGCGGTGGCCACGTCCAAGGCCGAACCGACCGCATGGAAAATTCTCGAACATTTCGGCATCGCCGACGAGTTCGAGGTGATCGCCGGCGCCAGCCTCGACGGCCACCGGGCGAGCAAGTCCGACGTCGTCGCCCACGCCCTGGCGCAACTGGACCCGCTGCCCGAACGGGTGCTGATGGTCGGTGACCGATCACACGACATCGAGGGCGCCGCCGAACATGGCATCGGCACGGTGGTGGTGGGCTGGGGCTACGGCGGTTCGGATGCCACCGAGGCGGCGGTCGCCCACGTCGCCACCATCGACGAATTACGGGAGGTGCTCGGTGTCTGACCAGGAACTGGAAATTCTCCACGTCACCTTCGTCTGTACCGGCAACATCTGCCGCTCGCCGATGGCTGAGAAGATGTTCGCCCATCAGATCGCAGAGCGTGGCCTGTCCGACGTGGTCCGGGTAAGCAGCGCGGGCACCGGGGGCTGGCACGTCGGCGACGGCGCCGACCACCGCGCGATTCAGGTTCTGGCAGACCGCGGCTATCCCACTACGCACTGCGCCGCCCAGGTGTGCGACGATCACCTTTCGGCGGATCTCGTTGTCGCACTCGACCGCAACCATCTGCGAGTGCTGCGCGATCTGGGTGTCGGACCCGAGCGGTTGCGTATGCTTCGCTCCTTCGACCCGCGGTCGGGTGCCCACGCCCCCGATGTCGAGGATCCCTACTACGGCGGTCCCGCCGATTTCATGGAGACCTTCGCGGTGATCGAAGCGGCGCTGCCGGGACTGCACGACTGGGTCGACGAACGGTTGGCGAACCGATGAAGCGTCTGGCATTCCTGCTGCGTCCGGGCTGGATCGCACTGGCCCTGGTGGTGGCGATGTTCACCTACCTGGCACTGACGGTCCTGGCACCTTGGCAACTCGGCAAGAACACCCGGACATCCCGGGAGAACCAGCAGATCGAGGCGTCCCTGTCCGCTGAGCCGGTGGCGGTCACATCGCTTCTGCCGGGACAGGATTCGTCCGCCCCGGATGAGCAGTGGCGCCGGGTCACTGCGACGGGACGCTATCTGCCCGATGCCGAGGTCTTGGCGCGGCTGCGGGTGATCGGCGGGGCGCCGGCCTACGAAGTGCTCACCGCGTTCGCGGTGGACGGCGGCCCGACGGTCCTGGTCAATCGCGGCTACGTGCACCCGGACCAGGGCACTGCGGTGCCTGCGATCCCGGCGCCTCCCGAGGGCACCGTCGACATCACCGCGCGGTTGCGGGACTCCGAGACCGCGCCGACCGACGACAAGCAGCCATTCACCGAAGGCGGCTTCCGGCAGGTGTACGCCATCGATACCGGCCAGATCTCCGCGCTCACCAAAACCCCGCTGACCGGCTCCTACCTGCAACTGGTGGAGAACCAGCCCGGTGGTCTGGACGTCTTGCCGCTGCCCCAACTGGATGCGGGACCGTTCCTGTCCTATGGCATCCAGTGGATCGCTTTCGGAATCGTCGCCCCGTTGGGCCTGGGGTATTTCGCCTACTCCGAATTACGGATGCGCCGCCGGGAGGCTGCCGCGCGGGCGCAAGCCCAGGCCAGCCCGACGCCACTCACCGCCGAGGAGAAACTGGCCGACCGCTATGGCCGACGACGCTGAACGCTATGGCCGACGACGCTGAACGCTATGGCCGACGACGCTGAACGCTAGAGCCGACGACGCTGAACGCTAGAGCCGCCACCAGCGCGGCGGCCTGAACGAAGCGCGAAAGCCGGACCGCTCCGCGTAGGTCGTGCACCGTCGGCGCCGGGCCATCACCGAGGGTGGGCCGGATCTCCAACTGGTGGCGGTACTGGGTCGGGCCACCCAACCGCACGCCCAACGCCCCGGCGAACGCAGCCTCAGCGACGCCGGCGTTGGGGCTGGGGTGACGGGAGGCGTCACGTCGCCAGGCACGCACCGCCTCAACCGGCGATCCGCCGACCAGCGGCGCGCAAAACGCCGTCAGCACACCGGTCAACCGAGCCGGCAGATAGTTTGCGATATCGTCGGAACGCGCTGCCGCCCAGCCGAATTGGGCGTATCGCGGCGAACGGTTTCCGATCATCGCGTCGAGGGTGTTGATACCTCGGTAGGCCAGCACCCCGGGCATTCCGGCAACCGCCGCCCACAGTAGCGGCGCCACCTGCGCGTCGGAGGTGTTCTCAGCCACCGACTCGCACGCGGCCCGGGCCAGTCCGGCAACGTCTAGTTCCGCCGGATCCCGCCCGCACAGTGACGGCAGCAGGGTTCGCGCCCCGCCGATGTCACCCACGGCGAGCAGGTCGGCCATCGCCGAACCGGTCCGCCCCAAGGTGGTGCCGCCCAGGGCGGCCCAGGTGGCCACGGCGATCAAGGCGGCCTCCGCATCGCCACGCATGCGGCGCTGTAACACCGTGCCCGCCACGGCAAGGCCGCCGACCAGCATCGCGGTGTGAGCGGCGCCGGCCGCGCGGCTGTCCCGGTAGGTGTGCGCTTCCAGAACCGTGGCGCACCAACCGAATCCCGCGACCGGGTGGCGGCGGGACGGGTCGGCGAACGCCAGATCGGCGAGGTAACCGGCCAGAATCCCTGCCGGCCGAGCCCACCACGTCATACCGGCAGCGTCTCACACGCCCGTTTCTGTCGGTGGGCGTCCATATGGTGTCCGCGGAGGGGGAAATGATGACGGAGAATTGGCCGGAGTACCTGCGCCGTATCGCCGCGGGGCAGACGCAGTCGCAGATTGCCGAAAAGGTAGGGGTGGGGCGGCTGTCGGTGTGCCACTGGCTGCACGGCAAGACCAGGCCCAAGCCGGAGACGGCGATGTCGGTGGCCAGGGTGTACGGCCGCTCGCCGATCGAAGCCTTGCTGGCGGCCGGCTACCTCGATCCGGCCGAAGTGCGACTTCCGGTCGACTCCCGGCCCTCGCCGCAGGACCTACCCGCTGAGGAGGTGGCCGCAGAAGTGCGCCGCCGCCTCGTCGAACTGGAGCGGGTGACCTCGGCGGGCTCAATGGCCTGACTTAGAAGACGACCGTTTGGTTGCCGTAGCGGATGACCCGGTCCTCGCAATGCCACTGCACGGCCCTGGACAGCACCGCGCGTTCCACGTCGGCGCCGAGGCGCACCAGGTCGTCAACACTGTGCCGGTGGTCCACCCGGACCACGTCCTGCTCGATGATCGGGCCTTCGTCGAGGTCTTCGGTGACGTAGTGGGCGGTGGCCCCGACCAACTTGACCCCGCGCTCCTTGGCCCGGCGGTAAGGGGAAGCGCCGATGAACGCCGGCAGGAAGGAATGGTGGATGTTTATCAGCGGACAGCCCACCTGATCGAGGAAGTTCGCGCTCAGGATCTGCATGTAGCGGGCCAGCACCACCAGGTCGACGTTTCCGCGCAGCAGGTCGATCTGCCGCTGCTCGGCCTGCTCGCGAATATCCTTGGTGGCCGGTATGTGGATGAACGGGACTCCGAACGGCCGCACCTGGTCGGCCAGATCGGCGTGGTTGGCGACCACCATCACCACGGACATGTCCAGTTCGCCGCGCTGGTTGCGCCACAACAAGTCCAGTAGGCAGTGGTCCTCGGTCGAGGCCATCAAGGCAACCCGCTTGGGCTTCGCCGCCTCCGTCAATCGGAAGTCGATGCCGAACGGCTCAGCAACCCGCGCGACGAAATCACGTTCCAGATCCGCCCGCGCGGCCGCCAGGCCGGGCAGGTGGAAGATCGTGCGCTGCATGAAAATTCCACCGGTCTGCTGAGTGGAGTGCTGGTCCAGCGAGATGATGTTGGCACCGGCCTCGGCCAGGAAGGTCGTGACGGCCGCCACCAATCCGGGTCGGTCTGCACACCGCAGCAACAGGCGGCCGATGTCTTTGACCGGCAACGCCGCGTGACCGGGCGGAAATTCGCCCCCGCCAACCCCGGTGGTCACCATATCCTCGCCCCGCCTGCTTGTTCTCGAGCCCGAAATGATCTCCGGGCAAACGCTCGCCGCGACTCTAGCAACGATCAGGCAAGGTCGGTGTATCCGGTGACGTCAATCATCTGCGCGATGAGGTGGTCGACCCCGCCATCCGGCCGACGGATGCAACTCACCGACAGATCAGCGAGCACTCGGTGGCCGTCGGCGTGTAGGTATTGCGTCACGGCCCGGTAGTAATCGCGACGGCCCACCAGCATGTCGGTGAACGCCTCGAAGTCCGCCTCGAGGGCCTCCGGCGCGGTCAACTCCTGCCAATTCATCCCGAGCAGCGTGTTCATCTCGTAGCCGAGCATCGACGCCATCGCCTGATTGACCGACACCAGCCGGCCGTCGGCGGTTGCCAGAGCCGCGGGGACCACGGAGAAGTCCATCAGTCTGCGGTACCGCTCGTCTCGTTGCTCCGACTCGAAGCGGTCGGTGACATCGCGCCAGGTGACTGTCAGGAGTTCCGCTGCGGCGCTTGTCGCGCGGATGTCCAGTAGCCGCTCCTGATCGAAGTGTTCGTAGCGGAAATTGTTGAGTACCAGCGGCTCACCGCCGTCGAGGCACTTCGCGTAATGCTCGAGCAGACCCGAACCTTCGAAGTTGGGCAGCGTTTCGACTGCGGTGCGGCCCAGCAAATCCTGCCGGGTGAGCCCGACTTCCTCGCATGCGGCGCGGTTGAGGTCGCGGCATACGAAATCGAAGATCCGTCCCTGACTGTCACGAATCGCCTCATAGAGAACAACCGGATCGAGCAACGCGTCCGCCCACAGCCGCATGAGAACGACCGCGCGCCGGGCCGCCTCGACGGCATGATCCGCCTGGACCCCGGCAGGCGCTGAGTCCTGGTGGCGCAGCAGATTCTCGACGTCGGCCCAGCGGCCGTCGCTGTCCGAATCTCCGAGGATTCCGTGCAGAAATATGTCGATGACCTGGTCGCCGTAGTCGGGCCGCACGGGAGCGTCGTTGAAGATCACGTCGTGATAGAGGGCGGCGGCGAACACCCGAATCGCCTCTTCGGGTACCACGCCGGGGCGCAACTGCCCTCGGTCAGCGGCTCGCTGCAGAATCTGGGCAGCGTCGCGGAAGCGGGCGCTCCACAGGTCCGAACCCACCTCGGCGAGATCGACGTCGCCGCTGCCGGGCAGCACGCGACGGAAAAGCGCCCGTCCCATTGCGGTCCGGGAGTTCTCTGCGGCCAGTTCCGCAACAGCTCCGAGGTCCGAGTAGAGGCCGCCGGTGTCGGGACTCCACATCGCCGCGTTCGTCCGTGCCAGCAGGACGTCCATCAGCAGCACGCGGCGGTCATGCCAGTGCTCGCGGATCATCTCGCCATTCACACCGGCCCGCCTGGCGACCCTGTCGATGGAAAATTCGTCGATTCCCGATTGGAGCAGTTCGGCGTGCACGGCACCGTAGATGCGGTCGCGCACCTCGGGCGGCAGATCCGCGTCGTCGGTCATCACTACCCCCCTGCCCCGAACGGTGCTGGGGCGCCGGTTGATTGTGACACTTCAAAAAGTATTCGGCGCGGCGGCTCTTCACTATGAACACGACCGCCGCAGTCACCGACGCGACGAGTTTTCCTGAGTGGGCGTGGACGGTATCGAACCGCCGACCGCTGGTGTGTAAAACCAGAGCTCTACCACTGAGCTACACGCCCCGCGCCCGGGCAGGCTACCGCCGCCTGCCCGGCAGTGGGAAATCCGGGAACCCGCTCAGCCGTTGACCGCGGCCAGTGCCTCGGTCCAGACCTTCTGGTCGCGGGCTTCCCCGGGCTGCTTGCACTCGGCGAAGCGGACCACCCCCGCCTTGTCGATCAGGAAGGTGCCGCGGTTGGCGAATCCGGCCTGCTCGTTGAACACCCCGAAGGCCTGCGCAACCTCACCGTGCGGCCAGAAGTCGGAGAGAACGGGAAAGGTGAACCCGCTTTCGGTGGCCCAGATCTTGTGAGTGGGCGACGGGCCCACCGAGATCGCCAGGGTTGCGGTGTCATCATTGTCGTAGCTGGGAAGGTTGTCCCGCACCTCGTCGAGTTCACCTTGGCAGATACCGGTGAAGGCCAGCGGGAAGAACACCAGCAGGACATTCTTCTTGCCACGGAAGTCGCTGAGCGTGACCGGCTGCCCGTTCTGATCTTTGAGAGTGAAATCCGGCGCCTCGGTGCCGACTGCCACTGTCATGAATGCCTCCCGGCTGCTTTGGATTTCGGTTGCACCAACCGGTTACCGATCCAGTCCCCGAGGTTGGCCGACGACGTCTGCATCAGCCCGGCGGTGGGAGCCGCCTCGGCGATGTCGGCCGGCGCCACATGGCCCGGCTTGCCGGTCTTGGGGGTCAGCACCCAGATGATGCCGTCCTCGGCGAGGGGTGCGATGGCGTCCATCAACCGGTCCACCAAGTCCCCGTCCCCGTCCCGCCACCACAGCATCACCACGTCGACGACTTCATCGGCGTCCTCATCGAGGAGGTCGCTGCCGCAGGCTTCCTCGATATCGGCTCGGATGTCGTCGTCGGTGTCATCGTCCCAACCCAACTCCTGGACGATCCGATCGTGGTCGATGCCCAGCCTCTGGGCGTAATTACGCCCGCTGTCACCTGCGGCGACCACCGTCGCAACCTCCTCTAGCGTGATACCGGCTGTCGTGCGCCCTATCGTCGCACATGAGTATCAGTACGTAGCGTCGCAAAGGCCCAGCACGTCTGAGCGGGCCGCGTTGAGGTCATTGATGATCTCGTTGAACTCGGACGGCGAAGCCTTCCTGGTGATCGCATCAGCGGTGGCCCGGGCACCATCGACCCACTGCATGAAGGCGTCTTCCATCTCATCGGGCACGATATCGGTGATGCTTCTCTCCACCGCGTCCGCGCTTTGTTCGAGTGAGTCGACGGCCGGCCCTTCGGCGCCCTGGGTGTCCGCGCCGTCGGAGTTGAAGGCGCCGACATAGGCGTTGACGGCGTCGATGGCATCGGCACTCGTGGTGGACAGGGTCTCGCATGTGGTGTGGACGGCCTGCGTGGTCATAGCGGCCTGCCGCTCCGATTCCCGGGCTTTGGAGCTGGCCACCGATTGCGAGGAGGACACCGACATCGAGGTGCGGTAGGCCGGGGCCTCCCCGGCGTTGGGGGTCGGGTCTCCCTCGGTGGTTGAGGCGCAGCCCACCGCCACCATGCACACGCCGCCGGCGAGCAATCCGGCGATGCGCGATCGGCGCGCGGTTCCGCTCAGCACGGAAACAGACGTTACCTGGGTCAGTGGCCGGATTCTCCTGTGGCACGAATCTCAACGGCCTTGGTTCACTCTGCGCCGTCAGCGACGCAAGTGCGGCACGATAGAACTCGTCCTGCCCACCCGCCTGCCTGAGCCACCGAGGAGTGGAATTGACCACCCCAAACCAATCCGAACGAGTCCGGGTCATCCGCGAAGGTGTCGCGTCCTATCTCCCTGACATCGACGCCGACGAGACCTCGGAGTGGCTCGAATCCTTCGACGGCCTGCTGGCCCGATCCGGACCGGCCAGGGCGCGCTATCTGATGCTGCGTCTGCTGGAACGCGCCGGCGAGCAGCGGGTGGCGATCCCGGCCCTGACGTCCACCGACTACGTCAACACCATTCCGACCGATCTGGAGCCCTGGTTCCCCGGCGACGAGGACGTGGAACGCCGCTACCGGCGGTGGATCCGCTGGAACGCCGCCATCATGGTGCACCGCGCTCAGCGTCCGGGCGTCGGTGTCGGCGGGCACATCTCCACTTACGCGTCCTCCGCGGCGCTCTACGAGGTGGGCTTCAACCACTTCTTCCGCGGCAAATCCCATCCGGGCGGCGGCGACCAGGTGTTCATCCAGGGCCACGCCGCCCCCGGTATCTACGCCCGCGCGTTCCTCGAGGGCCGGCTCACCGCCGACCAACTCGACGGCTTCCGCCAGGAGCACAGTCACCCCGGCGGCGGGCTGCCGTCCTATCCGCATCCCCGCCTCATGCCCGACTTCTGGGAATTCCCCACCGTGTCGATGGGGCTCGGGCCGATGAACGCCATCTACCAGGCGCGGTTCAACCACTACCTGCACGACCGCGGCATCAAGGACACCTCCGATCAGCATGTGTGGGCGTTCCTGGGCGACGGCGAGATGGACGAGCCGGAGAGCCGCGGTCTGGCCCACATGGCCGCCCTGGAGGGCCTGGACAACCTGACTTTCGTGGTCAACTGCAACCTGCAGCGGCTCGACGGCCCGGTCCGCGGCAACGGCAAGATCAT
>CAZRFC010000056.1:0-15122 GCA_964598975.1 uncultured Mycobacterium sp.
CTTCCGGGCCTCTTGGACGTCACCGCCGGTGAACGCCGTCTTCGCCAGGTAGCCGGCCGCGCCGGAGAGCGCATCGACGACTCCGGTGGCGCCGAAGAACCCGGAGATCAAAGTCTCCACCGCGCTCTGCACCCCGATCTGGACGTCGGAGTTGGTGACCAGGGACACCACTGCGGTGGCCACCTGCGGGGCGACGGCGGCCCCCAACTGCGGGGCGGCCTTGAGTGAGTTCTCTACCGCTGAGAACACTGCCTGGTAGATCGTGTCGTCGACCACCTGATTGTCGAGCAACCCGCCCACCAGTGCGGAGAACGTCGAACCGAGCGCGTCCCACAGATCCTTGTCGCTGAGCAACTTCGACACCGCGGCCGTGACCGAACCGGCCACCGCCGCATCGACGTCGGGATTGTTCTGCAGTGCCTCCCTGACCTTCTCCGGCGTCGCATCCGGATCCCCGGTCAACGCCCCGTACGCCAACGTCCCGGCAGCCTCGGAGAACGCCGTCACCACCCCGGGAGTTCTCCAGAAATCAACGAAGAGGGTGTCGACGACGCCGTACAACCCGGACTGCACCACCGGGTTGGTCAACAACTCCACCACCGCAGCGCCGACCTGGTCGCCCACCACCGAGATCGGCCCAAAACCGAGACGTTCGTTGACCGCGTTGGCCACCGACGTACTGATGGCGTCCTGAACCTCGCTATCCCCGAGCAGTGTCACCGCCAGCGAGGACACCGTCCGGTCGACGGCAGCCCACAATCCGGTGTCGGAAAGCAGTTGGGCGACTGCACCGGTGACCGCGTAGTCCACCCCGTCGTCGACGGCCTCGCTGTCCTTCAATACCTGCCGGGCGGCCTTCTCCGCGTCGCTGCGACTACCGCCGGTCACCAGCACCAACGCGAACTGGCTTGCCGCGGTGGAGACCGCACCGATCACGCCCGGGGATCCGACGAAATCGGAGAACAGGGTGTCCACCACACCCAGCAACCCGGGCACGACGTCGGGATCGCTGATCAACCGCGCGACCGCGGCCCCGATCTGAGGACCGACCACACTGCCCAAGGGCTCACCGAGGGTGTTCTCGATCTGGCGCGACACCGCGTCGTCAAGGGCGCTGAGGACCGCAGGGTTGGTGGTCAATTCGATGATCGCCGCCGAGAGTGTGCCGTTGACGGCGCTCCACAGATCGGTGTCGCTGAGGAGTTCGGTCACCGCACCACCGACGGCCACCTGGACCCCGGTCTGCACATCTGGGTTGTCCAGCAACGCCGCCTTGACCTTCTCGGGCGTCGCATCCGGGTCCCCGGTCAGCGCCCCATAGGCCAACGCTCCGGCCGCCTTGGAGAAGGCGGTCACCACACCCGGCGCATTCCAGAAGTCACTGGTCAGAGTGTTGAACACACCCAACAGGCCGGTCTGGATCGTCGGATTGGTCACCAGCTCAACCACCAGGGTGCCCAGCTGGTCGCCTATGAACACCCCGAGGTCGCCGGTGATCCGCAGTTCGACTTGGTTGGCTACCTGTTGTTTCAGCGCCTGCTGCACTTCGACGTCACCGAGAAGCGTTCCCACCAGGGACGACAACGTCTGATCGACGGCAATCCACAACTGCCGATCGCTGAGTAGCTCGTCTACCGCGGCAGTCACGGAGTTGTCCACGCCCGTTGCGACCGCGGGGCTCGCCTTCAGCACGGCCTGAGCAGCCTTCGTCGCGTCCGAGAGGTCACCACCGGTCACCAGAATCAGCGCCGCCTGGCTGGCCGCCGTGGAGAAGGCGCCCACCACACCGTTGGTGCCGAAGAAGTCGGCGACGAGCGTGTCGACAACGCCCAACAGGGCGGGCGCGACGGCCGGGTTGCTCACCAAGGACACCACCGCGTCGGCGATCTGAGGACCGACCACACTGCCCAGGGGTTCGCCGAGACTGATCTGGATCTGACTGGAGATTGCGTTGTTGAGTCCGTTCAGCGCCACCGGATTGGTGGTGAGATTGAGTACCGCCGCCGACAGAATCTGGCCGACCTGGAACCACAGCGCGGTGTCGCTGAGGAGTTCGGTCACCGCGGCACCGACCGAGTTCTGCACCCCGAGTTGGACGGCGGGGTTGGCCCGCAAGTCCGCCTGGATCTCCTCCGGGGTCGCATTCGGATCCCCGGTCAGCCAGCCATACGCCAATGCCCCGGCCGCCTCGGAGAACGCGGTGACGACACCCGGAGTCGTCCAGAAGTCGACGGCCAGCGTGTCCACCACACTCAGCAGGCCCGTCTGGATCACCGGGTCAGTTACCAGAGCCACCACCAGGGCGCCCAACTGCTCACCCAGGAACACTCCGAGGTCACCGGTGAAGCGCAGCTCCACCTGGTTGGCAACCTGCTGTTGCAGCGCCTGCTGAACCTCGACGTCCCCGAGCAGCGTCGCCGCCAGCGAGGACACCGTCTGATCCACCGCACCCCACAACCCGGTGTCACCGAGCAGTTCGGCCACCGCCCCGGTCACCGCCACATCCACCCCGGTGGCGACCGCATCGCTGAACCTCAACTCCTGCTGGGCGAGCTCCCTCGCCCTGCTGGGGTCGAACGTGGTGAACAAGACCAACGCCCACGTGCCGGCCGCCCCCGCGAAGGCATCCACCACACCAGGGGTGCCGAAGAAGTCGGCGACCAAGGTATCCACCACACCGAGAAGGGCGGGTGCGACGGCCGGATTGCTCACCAGCTGCACGACCGCGTCACCGATTTGGGGACCGACCACACTGGCCAGCGGCTCACCAAGACGTTCGGTGACCGCGTCCTGCACGGCTTGGTTGAGCAGACCAAGGGCAGTCGGGTCGGTGGTCAGCTCAATCACCGCCGCCGACACCGTCCCGTCGACCGCCGACCACAGGTTGCTGTCCCCAAGGAACGCCGTCACCGCGGCACCGAAGGAATTAGCGAGCGCGTCCTCGACCTCTTGATTGGTCTGTAGCGACGCCAGCACCTCGGGGTACACCTCGTCGTAGTTGCCGGCCAGTTTCGCCGCCGCCAACGCCCCGAACGCCACCGAGAACGCGCTGACCACGCCCTGCGCCTGCCAGAAATCAGCCAGCAAGGTGTCCACCACGCCCAGCAATCCCTGCTCGATCACGGGATTGGTGATCAGTTCCACGACCAAGGTGCCCACCTGGTCACCGACGAACTGTCCGATCGCCTGGCTCTTGAACCTGGAGGCCACCTGGTCGGACACCAGCGCGGCCAGCCCGGACTGCGCAGTCGGATCGGTGAGCAACGTGGAGACGAGCGAGGCCACAGAGTTGTTCACCGCATCCCAGAACTCCGTGTTGCCGAGCAGCCCCGCCGACCCGGCGGTGACTCCGGCGTCGACCCCGGCGTCGATGAAGGCATTGACCTTCAGGGCCGCCTCGACCTGCTTGAGAACATCGGCGAAGGTGGCCGGGTCCGCCAATTGCGCGGTGGCCAACGTGCCGGCCGCATCAGCCAGCGTGGGTACAACACCGAAGGAATTGAGGAAACTTCCGAAGGTGGTGTTCACGAACGTCGTCAAGGCTCCACTGACCGTGGTGTCGGACAGCAGGCCTACGACGGTATTGGCGATCGGTGTTCCGAACTCCGCACCGAGGGTGCCGACGATATTCGCCTCGATCTCGTCCTGGATCTGCTGGTCCCCGAGAATCCCGGGCACCACGTTTGTGAGGAACTGGCCCAGTCCCTCGGTGACGGATGGACTGGACAGCAATGAACCGACGAGGCCGGTGACTGCGACACCGGCCGCGGGGGCGAGCGCCTGCAACAGCGGCGGGTCACTTGGGAACGGGAGGGGGGGCGTAGTTTTGTCGCCACGAAGGAAGCCGACATAGGCGTTGACGATGTAGTCGGCGAGGGTGGTGGCGACCGCCGACTGGCCGTCCATCGCGGGTTGGTTGAGCAGGTCCGCGAAGGCCGCCCCGGCGTCGGCGGCGAGGACCGCACCGATATCGATGAAGAGGTTCTGGATGGCGCCGCCGACCGTGACGGCGAGTGGGTTTGCCGCGTTCACGCTTTTACGCAGCAGAGTCGAGGCGGCGACCTCGCCGAGGTAGTCAGCCAGGGCGGTATTCGGAACCTCGGGGGCTCCCTGCCAGTTCGGCTGCGCCAAGCCCAGCAGTTCATTGACCGACGTGGCAACCGCCGCCCCGAGAATCTGCTGAACGTCGGAGTTCTGGAGGAAGCCCTGCAGAGCCTGTTGGGCGACCTTCGGATTCGTGGACGGACTCGTGAACACCGACAGGAGTGCGGCCTTCGGATCAGATTTCAACTGAAGCGCGAAGTTTGCCCCACTTACAGGGTTCGTGGGAATGTTCAGCGTTAAAAGGAACGGGACGAGCGCCGTAGCGACCTGAAGATTTCCGATCGAGTTCTCGACGAAAGACGCGGCCGCGTTGCCGACAAGGGTGCCGATCTGCGGGGGCAGCTTTGCCAGGACCTTGTTCCCGGCGACCGTTTCGGAGATGAACGTCAGCAGGGTGGGCTCCGTGGCTAAGTCGACAACCGTCTGGCCGATATCGGCCGCTGACGGTTGGTTGGGTTTCCCGTTCTCGCCGCTCAATAACTCAATGATGTTGAACGCGTACATGCCGATGGTGTTGGCAACAGAGGCCGTAGACTCACCGGGAGGGATTGGACATCCGCTGGTCGTACAGGTGAGCGCTGGGCCCGATGACGGAAGTGCCGCGGCGATCGCGGTTGAGAGTTGATTGACGACGATATATTGGGTGGCCTGCAAAGTGGGGCACAGCCCGGTGGTGCAAGCCGGGGCCGTCGGGAATGGTTGGTAATTTCCGACAAAGAATTCTTGCGTGGTTACGAAGTTGCCACTGGGAGTGGTAACTCGAATAGGGCCGTTTGTGACACCGTCCGGGACCGTCGCGGTGATCTGATTGCCGCTGTCCGCGACGCTGAATGTCTCGGCTGACAGACCGTTGAATTTCACGGACTGCGCATTATTGAAATAACTTCCGTTTATTGTGACGACCGTTCCGCCTTCACCAAAGGTGGGCGTGAAAGAGGTGATTACAGGCGCATTCACGGTGAAACTACTGGTGCTGACGACACTGCCGCCGGGTGTTACCACTTGGACGAATCCCGATGTGGCGCCGTTCGGGACGGTGGCGTTTATCTTGGTGCCGCCACTGGTCGGGTCCACGACAAAATTGGCTGCAACCCCGTTGGTGCATTTCGCGTTGCACCCGAACTTCACAGAGGTTGCACCGCCGAAATCACTTCCCGTTATGGTGACGCTATCGCCCACAATTCCATTGCCGGGATTGACGGAGCTTATAGTGGGCGCCCCAGTGACGGTGAATGAATTCGGGCTGTACGCCGGAGAGGGGCTGTTGACTCCGGAAGCCGTGTTAACTTGGATATACCCACTCGGAGCACCGACCGGAACGACAACAGTTATTTGGGTGTTTGTAAGGCTCGCCAGTTTCGTTACTTTTACAGCCGTTCCGGGGCATGAGGAACTTTGACACCCGAACGTCACACTGTTGACGTTGTAGGGCGTACTACCTGTACCCGTAAAGCCGGACCCAGTAATTGTGATCAGGGTCCCCGGCGAGGCCGCCGGGGGATCGACGTTGGTAATGACAATATTTCGGGCCGCAACCCCCGCAGCCGGATCCACGGTCGCCGCGGTGCCGACACTCGCCACGGGCACCATCTCCGGTGCCACCCCGGCCAGGTTCTCCCGGCGGGCGGCCGCCAGCGCGGCCCACGCGAACGGCTCGGCACCGGGCCCACCGGTGCCGTCCCCGCCCAGCAGAGCCGTCGGGTCGGAGTCGCCTTCCGAGAGCACATCGGATGCGGCCGCGGTCATCACCGGCGCCTCCTCGGCGACGGGAGCGATCTCCACCGGCGCCACCATCGCGGCATCGGGAGGCGCGCTGTCACCCGACGACGTCGGCGCAATGTCCGCTACCACCGGCGCGACCACAACCGTCGGTTCCTCGATGACGACCGCCTCCGAAGTGCTCGCGGGAACCGGATCCACCGCCGCCGCGGGAGCCTGCGTCACCGCAGGGGCGGGAGTTTCGGCGTTGCGGCCCTGCGTCGGCGCCACCGGGTCGGAGCCCACCGCAGAGGATCCCCGGGCCGTGCGTGCGGAGCGACTGGGACGGGCGTTGTTCGTCGGCGTCTCGGCTTTCGACGGTGCCGCCGATCCACCCCGGCGGGGCGCAGAATCGGTGGATCGGCCCGACTCCTGGCCGGCCCCGGCCGCGTCGCCGCTGTTGTCGGCCGCAGCCTGCGGCGCGAAGCCCAGGATCGCCCCGCCGATGCCCAGCGCAACAGCCAGTGCACCGACCCGGCCCACCGCGTGGGCCGAGCGCACCGACCCCTGCGGGAGGTCGCCGTACAGCCGATCGGAAGAACTCTCAGCACACATAATGTCCCCTCGCTGCTGGAAGACCTGGATAACGCCAGCCGATTGCAAACGCTCAGAGGGATTTATCACATTTTTTTAACGTGCCTGTTGGTTTTGAGTCCGTCTCTCGGGACGAAAAGTTCGCATGTCCTGACACTTGCCACAGGATCAACACCTGACACAGATTCCCGTCGACCGAACGGGCTTCCTGGAGGTTTTCCGGAAAGCGGATTCGGCTAGCCCATGAACTAGGCATACGAACTTGTCGACGGGTTCGCGCGCCGAGGTCCTATCGGTTCAGTCCTGTGAGCCGATGGGGCCGTCCCGGTTCCGCCACTCTGCTAACTGTAGTAACTTGGGGATCGTGGCGGGCAATGTCTGGATTCTCGGCGGCTATCAGAGCGACTTCGCGCGCAACCTCACCCGAGAGGGCCTGGACTTCGCCGGGCTGACCCGCGAAGTCGTCGACCAGACCCTCGCCGAGTCCATGATCGACGCCGACGACATCGACGTCATTCACGTCGCCAACGCCTTCGGAGAGATGTTCGCCCGCCAGGGCCACCTCGGCGCCATGCCCGCCACCGTGCACGACGGCCTGTGGGACACCCCGGCCACCCGCCACGAGGCGGCCTGCGCCTCGGGAAGCGTGGCCGCCCTGGCCGCGATCGCAGACCTGCGGGCCGGCAACTACCGCACCGCCCTGGTGGTCGGCCTGGAACTGGAGAAGACCGTCCCCGGCGACCTCGCCGCCCAACATCTGGGGGCCGCAGCCTGGACCGGCCACGAGGGCCAGGACGCGACATACATGTGGCCGTACATGTTCGACCAGGTGGCCGAGGAGTACGACCGGCGCTTCGGCATCGACGATGCCCACCTGCACGCCATCGCCGCAGTGAACATGGCCAACGCCAAACGCAACCCCAACGCCCAGACCCGCGAGTGGCAGGTCCCCGACCTGGCCACGGTCGGCAACGACGACGACGCCAACCCGCGGATCGAAGGCCGGATCCGCCGGTTCGACTGCAGCCAGATGACCGACGGCGGGGCCGGCGTAGTCCTGGTCAACGACGAGTTCCTCGCCGAGCACCCCGGGGTGCGACCGATCGGACGGATCGAAGGGTGGGGCCATCGCACGGTCGGGTTGGGGCTGCGCCAGAAACTCGACCGCGACCCCGGGAATCCCTATGTGATGCCGCACCTTCGTGCCGCCGTGCAGGACGCATTCGGCCGGGCCGGGGTCGGCCTCGACGACATGGACGGCTTCGAAGTCCACGACTGCTTCACCCCAAGCGAGTACGTCGCGATCGACCACATCGGCCTGACCGGTCCGGGCGAGTCCTGGAAGGCCATCGAGAACGGCGATATCGAGATCGGTGGCCGGTTGCCGATCAACCCCAGTGGCGGACTCATCGGCGGGGGCCACCCGGTAGGGGCAACCGGAATCCGGATGATGCTCGATGCCGCCAAACAGGTCAGCGGACTGGCCGGCGACTACCAGATCGACGGGGCACGACGTTTCGGCACCCTGAACCTCGGCGGAAGTACCGCCACCACAGTCAGTTTCGTCATCGGATCCGTAGATGCTGCCTGATAGGACTTGAAATGGATATAGAGGTTGTCGGTAAGTTCCTGTCCACCCTGCCCGAGGACGACGACCACCCCTACCGCACCGGTCCGTGGCGTCCGCAGACCACCGAATGGCGCGCCGACGACCTGATCGCGGTGGAAGGTGAGATCCCCGCCGACCTCGACGGGATCTATTTGCGTAACACCGAAAACCCGTTGCACCCGGCGCTGAAGTTCTACCACCCCTTCGACGGCGATGGGATGCTGCACATCGTCGGCTTCCGGGACGGAAAAGCGTTCTACCGCAACCGATTCGTCCGTACTGAGGCGTTCGAGGCCGAGCAGGAAGCAGGCGAATCTTTATGGCCGGGCCTGGCTGAACCGATCCCACTGGCCAAAGCCGACCACGGGTGGGGCGCCCGCACAATGCTCAAGGATGCCTCCAGCACTGATGTCGTGGTCCACCGCGGCACCGCACTGACGAGCTTCTACCAGTGCGGCGACCTCTATCGGATCGACCCGTACACCGGCGAGACCCGGGGCAAGGAGACCTGGAACGGATCCTTCCCGTTCGATTGGGGCGTCTCCGCGCACCCCAAGGTCGACGACCGCACTGGGGAGATGCTGTTCTTCAACTACAGCAAGTCCGCGCCCTACCTGCACTACGGGGTAGTCGACGCCGACAACGACCTGGTGCACTACGTCGACGTCCCACTGCCCGGTCCACGTCTGCCGCACGATATGGCGTTCACCCGAAACTACGCCATTCTCAACGACTTTCCGCTGTTCTGGCAGCCCGAACTGCTGGAGCGCAACCTGCACGTACCGCACTTCTACTCCGACATGCCGTCACGGTTTGCGGTGATCCCACGGCGGGGTGACACCAGCCAAATCCGTTGGTTCGAGGCCGATCCGACCTTCGTCCTGCACTTCACCAACGCCTACGAGGACGGCGACGAAATCGTCCTGGACGGCTTCTACCAGGGTGACCCCAACCCCCTCGACAACGGCAGTGGGGACAAGTGGGAGCGAGCCTTCCGGTTCCTAGCCCTGGACCGGATGCAAGCCCGACTGCATCGGTGGCGACTGAACCTCACGACCGGCCAGGCGACCGAAGAACCGTTGAGCGACACCATCTCCGAGTTCGGCATGATCAACCCCGCCCACAACGGAGAGTCTTACCGCTACGCCTACGCGGCCACCGGCAAGCCCGGATGGTTCCTCTTCGACGGATTGGTCCGCCACGACGTTGTCACCGGTAACGAACAACGCATCAGCTTCGGCGACGGCGTCTTCGGCAGCGAAACCGCGATGGCGCCCAGGGTCGGCAGTCGCGGCGAGGACGACGGCTACCTGGTGACCCTGACCACCGACATGAACGACGACGCCTCCTACTGTCTGGTGTTCGACGCCGCCCGCATCGAGGACGGCCCGGTCTGCAAACTCAAACTGCCGGAACGTATTTGCAGCGGCACCCATTCGACGTGGGTGGCCGGATCGGAGGTCCGGCGCTGGCGGGAGACCGACACCGCGGCCGCCGCCGTCGGCCTCGGGTGAGCTCCAGCGAACACCCGACCGTTCTGCAGCCTGCCGGAGTCAACGCGATCGGTTGCATGCTCGGTCTACTCGGCGACGAGTGGAACCTGCTGATCATCCAGCAGGCCGTGCTGGGAGCCACCCGCTACAGCCATTTCGCCGCCCGACTGCCGATCTCCAATGCGGTGCTGTCCAGTCGGCTTCGATCCCTGGTCGCCGAGGGTCTCCTCGAACACCGTGACGGCGGCTACCTGGCGACCGCGCGGAGCCGATCACTGTGGCCGCTGCTGCTGCTCATCTGGGAATGGGAGCGCAACTGGGTGCCCGAGCATGCCGATCGGCTGCCCGATATGTGCCATCACCTGTGCGGTCAGGCGTTCTCACCGGTGCTGCGCTGCCGGGGCTGCGGGTATCCCATCGGACCTGAGAACGTCGATCTTGCGATGGGTCCCAGCGGCGACTGGCAACGTTGCGCACCGGCCTCCTCCACTCGGCGCCGCTCCGACTCCCGGGCCTCCGCGGGCCAGGCCGGACTGTTCCCGGAAACCATGAGTGTGCTCGGGAACCGCTGGGCCGCCGCACTACTGGTCGCTACCTTCCTCGGAGCCAGCCGGTTCACCGAACTCCGGTCGCAGTTGGGTGCACCGCCGAGCCCGTTGGCCGAACGGTTGCAGACCTTCTGCGAGATCGGGGTGCTCGTTCCGGACCGCGGCACCGGGGCGTACCTGCTGACCGACAAGGGCCGGGCGTTCTTCCCGATCCTGGTGACCGCGGTGCAGTGGGCGCAACGCTGGTACCGCGCGCCGGATGGGCAGGCCCTGGTCATGACCCACCGGGACTGCGGTGCGGCCGTCATCGGCGAATTGGCCTGCGACCGGTGTTCACACCGGCTGACCGGGGCTCAGGTAGCCGTCACTTCGGCGGCAATATCTGGAATCCCTTGAGGATCTGTTCCGAGTCCTGCACGTAGGTCTGGTTGTCGGCCTTGACGGTCTGAACCGTCACCGTCGCGACGTAGTAGGCATCTCCGCCGCGATAGACCACGCCCAGCGACGTCGCCTTCCGGGGCGGAATGGTCGGCAGCTTCTGGCCCAGCTTCATTTCCGGGGTGGTGTAGGACGACGTCAGCGCCGGCGCGCCGCACACCTTGGTGGGGGTGGAATCGACATCGGTCAGTTTGAGTTTCTTGACCAGCTGATCGGTCTGCGCCTGCAGAATCTGGTCCGGCTTGCCGATATCCGACGGCGCCTTCTGCATCGTCACCACGGCATTGGGGGTGAACCCGTCGGCGGACAGCTTGGGGTTTCGGATCGCGAATCGGATCTGCTCGGAGTCCATCTTGGTGGCGCGCTCCCAGCCCTCCGGCACCGGGATTCGCAGCTTGGGCTCCTGGTCGGTGCGGGTGGGGATATCGGTCAGCGGCGCGGCTACCGTCGCGCACTTCTCGGCGCTGGGCTTGTTACCCGAACACCCCGTCGCCGCCACCGCCAGCCCACAGGCCAGCGCGACGGCCACCACCGTCCGGGTGGGTCCCATCACTGCGCGCATGTGCATCCCTTCGACCGGCTTCAGGAGCCCGGATCAGCCTACCGGCGCGCTCCCAACACCGATATCAGCGTCCACACCGAGCAGGCCAGCGCAGCGGCCGCGCACACCGCACCGACGTAGAAGCCGTACCCGGCCGTCACCGGTGGCGCGACGTTGACGTGGAAATACCACCACGTCAGCACCGCCAGAAGGAGTGCGACCACCGCAGCGGCCACCGCGGCCAGTCGCTGGGACACGCCCCGGGCGGCCATCGCACCGAGCACGATGAGCACCGAGGACATCAGGACGATCAACTGCCCCGCCCCGAACCTCGGCGGTAGGTCGATACTTCCGACGGCACCGCCGATGGCGCTGGCCCGGCCACCTCCGTCGGCTGCGGTGGTCAACCAGGGCAGCCAGGCGCTGACGGAGAGGACGGCGGCGAACAGTGCAACCATCCACCCGGGGCGTAGCCGTACCGCCCGTGGTGTGTAGCCCATGCCCCGACGATAATCGCTGCCTTAGCACTCCGACCATGCCTAGCTGGCCCGGTTTAGGCAGTAGCGTTTGCCCATGCGCGATCACATCATCGTCTGCGGGGAAGATGCGCTCGCGCGACGAATCATCGACGAACTCAACGACGACGAGTTGTCGGTGGTCCGATTGGGGTCTCCCGCCGCCCTCGAGTCCGCCGGCATCGGCACGGCCCATGCGGTGATCGCGGCCTCCGCGGATGATTCGGTCAACCTGGAGGTGGCACTGCTGGCCCGGCAGGCCAACCCCGCTGTTCGCGTGGTGGCCCGCTTGTCGAACTCCGTACTGCACCAAGCCATGAACGACGGGATCGGTCCGGGCGCGGTGCTCGACGTCGCCGACCTGGCGGCACCTTCAGTGGTCGAAGCCCTGTTGGGCCGCACCGCCCACACCATCACGGCCGGCGGGATCGACTTCGTCGTCTCCAGCGACACCTCCCCCCGCAGCGGCACATTGCGGGAGATCTATGGACGACTGGCCCCGGTGGCGGTCATCCGGGGCGGAAACGCGCCCAATCCCGGCGAGGTGATCGCCTGCCCCCGTCTCGACGACCTCGTCTACCCCGGCGACTACACCACCGTCATGGGCCCCGCCGAGGAGCTGACCGCTCACGGTTTACAGGTCGGCGGGGAGGTGGTGGGCCCGGCGCATCGCTCTCCCCCGGTTCGGGCCTTCGACAGTGCGCGCGCATTCCACGATGACGTGAACCCAATGTTCTACCGAGCACTCGCGGTCGCCGGAAGTGTGCTCATCGCAGCAACCCTGATCCTGCGTTTCGGATTTCAACCGAGCATGGGGTGGGTGGACGCGTTGTCGTTCGCCACCGAGACCATGACGACGGTCGGCTACGGCGAGTTCGATCTGCTGAGCCAACCGCTGTGGCTGCGGTTGCTCGGTGTGATCCTGATGCTGAGCGGCATCGCGTTGATCTCGATCAACGTCGCCTTCGTCGCCGATGTGCTGGTGTCCCGTCGGGTCGCCCAAGCCGCCAACCGCCAACGGGTCAGCCACCTGCGTCAGCATTTCGTCGTCGTCGGCCTGGGATCCTTCGGTGTCCGGGTGGCCACCATGCTCAAGGACGCCGGACATGCGGTCACCGTCGTGGAACGCAACGAGAACAACCGATACATCTCGGCGACCGAGGAGCTGCGTATTCCGGTGATCGTCGGTGATGCCACCCTGCCCACCACGCTGGCCGCGGCGCGCGCCGACCAGGCCCGCGCGGTCGCCATCCTGACCGAGGACGACATGGTCAACATCGAAACCGGTCTCGTTGTCAGGCAGATGACCGGTTCGACACCGGGGTCACGGATGCCGATCGTGCTGCGGATCTACGACAGGGCACTGGGCACCGCGGTCGGTCACCGCTTGGACTTCAATCACGTTCGCTCCACCGTCGACCTGGCCACGCCCTGGTTCATCGGTGCGGCGATGGGCCTGGACGTGCTCGGCACCTTCTCGGTGGGCCAGCAGTCGTTCATGGTGGGCGGCGTGCTGGTGCAGTCGGGCAGCGAACTGGACGGACTGCGGATACGCGATCTGCCGGTCCAGATCCGGGTGATCGCCACGCAACGTGCCAACGGTTCACCGGAGTTGTATCCGCGGCGCGACAGCCAGTTCCAAGCCGGCGACACCGCGTATCTGGTGGGCCCGTATCACGATCTTCTCACCGTGCTGCGCAAGGGTCAGTGCGGCCATCCCCGCAAGGCCCACCCCTCAACGACAATCACCGAAGGCCTGGGACTCGGCGACGGACTCAGCTGAGGCCGAGAACCCGTACTGCGTTGTCCTTGAGGAGCATCGGCATCACATCGGGGTCGACGCCGAGTGTCTCGAAGTCCTGACGCCACCGTTCCAGCGTGATGTAGGGGTAGTCGGTGCCGAACAGCGCCTTGGTCTTCAGTTGCCTTCCGAGCGCCCGGACCAGTTGGGGTGGAAAGTATTTCGGCGACCAACCGGAGAGGTCGACGTAGCAGTTGGCCTTGTGGGAGGCGATCGCGATCTGGGCATCGATCCACGGCACCGCCGGATGAGCCATCACGATCGTCAGTTCCGGGAAGTCTGCGGCGACGTCGTCGAGCAGCATCGGGTCGGAGTAGCGCAGTTTGATGCCGTGCCCACCCGGCAGGTCCGAGCCCAGACCTGTCTGCCCGGTGTGGAACAAGGCCGGCACGCCCCTGGTCGCGATCGCCTCATAGATGGGGTAGAACTGCCGGTGGTTGGGCTCGAATCCCTGCAGGCTGGGATGGAACTTGAACCCCTTGACGCCGTAGTCGTCGACGAGTTCGGCAACCCGTCGGACGGCGGCGTCCCCGGCGAGTGGGTCGACCGTTCCGAAGGGTATGAGTACATCGCTGTTTCGCGCCGCACCCTCGATCAGTTCCTCCACCGAGTTCGGCCGGTGGCCCGAGGCGCTCCGGGCGTCGACGGTGAACACCACCGCGGCGGTGTTGTGCCGGCGGTAGTACGCGGCCAGATCGTCCACCCGCGCGAAGTGGTCCGTCCCGAGTTTGAAGTATCGGCCGGTGGCTTCGGCCAGTTCTTGGTCATAAGCGCAGTGGCCGGCCGAGTCGATCTCGACGTGGGTGTGGACGTCGATGGCCTCAACCGCACCGACGTCGACCCCGCACCGATATCGCTGCGCCGCACTCACTGACTGAAAACCGACACGAAGTTGTTCAGCGAGGCCTGGATATCGCCGCGCAGCGCTGCTGCGACGATCATGCCGATCGGCCCGAACAGGGCGGGGCCGCCGAGGTGGACGTCCATGGTGACGACCGAGGCGGCGGCCCCGTCCTGCTCGTTGGGGCGGACCTTCTCGTTGACCCTGCCGATCAGCTTCACTTTCACCCCGCCGACACCGACACCGTCGAGTGTCATCGACTGCGGGGGCTTGAAGTTGACGATGGTCCACGTGATCCGGTTGGGCATGCCCTTGACCTCGACGATGGACTCCACCTGGGTGCCCTTGTCGAGCGTTTCGGGCAGCTTCGAGCGCCAGACCCGGTGGATGGTCAGCCATTCCTTGTAGCGGGAGAGGTCCGAGGCGTGCTGCCAGGCCTCCTCCGGTGCCAGCGGAACGTCGACCGATACCGAGAGCTTGGCCATGCGCTACTTCGCGCCGTCGGCCTTGTCGGCGGCACCCTCAGCAGCGCCCTTGACGCTCTCGGCCGCGTCCTTGACCTTCTCCGCGGCCCCCTCGGCGGCACCCTTGACGGTCTCGGCGGCACCTTCGGCGGCACCCTTGACCTTCGCGGCGGCACCCTCGGCGGTCTCCTTGGCGGCCGTGGCGGCGCCCTCGGCCGTGTCCTTCGCGGTCTCAGCGGCATCGGCGACCTTGCTCACCGCGGTGTGTGCGACGGCCTGCACCGTGTCGATGGTCTCGGAGATCCGGCCGCCGGTCCTCTCGTCGATGAAGTCGCCGGCCTTGTCGATGGTGGCCTCGATCCTGTCCGCGTTCTCCGCGACGACTTCCTTGGCCCTCTCGGCGAGCCCCTCAGCGGCTTCCTTGGCCTGCGCGGCGGCTTCCTTGGCCCTGTCGATAAACGGCATGTTTCACCCTT